>NZ_JBNCOB010000003.1:255172-445201 GCF_049847285.1 Micromonospora sp. DT62 | reverse complement strand
CTACGCCCCACAGGCAGCAACGGCTCCAGCGCCACCCACTCTGCGTCGGTCAGGTCGTGCCGCCTCGCCACCGCTAGAGTGTCCACGAGGTCTCCGGTGTTCGGGTTCTGCTTGGTCGCTGAACCAGATACCGGAGACCTCGCTACATCTCGAACACCGACACGCGAAGATCCTCACTCAACAGCTCAAGCCCTGGCACCGACTTCGACACAGGCCCTAGCGGAGTATGGGGCAGGCCGATGCCGGTCAGCCGGTCGGCCATCCATACCGTGCGGCCGAGAGCGGCCAGTGCCATGGTGAGCGCCAGCAGGGCCCAGAATCGATGCACCGCCCGGACTGCTGGCGGGTCGCGGACGCGCAGGCGAATGCGGCCAGTCCGGCGACGAGTAGCCCGCCGAGGTCACTGACAAGGGCGGCACCGGGCAACGCCACCAGCAGCCAGACGGCCTCGACCAGCACCAGAGCCGTGGCGACGGGAAGGACCAGCCGAACTAACGCTCGGACGCGCGAGGACGCGGCGGTGGGGGCCGATTCGACGGCCGATCCAGGGATCGGGCCGCATCTCTCGGAGGCCGGAGCGTGGCGGCGGCCGCCAGCCTTTTCGTCTCTTGGCGGCACGACGATCGCTCCAGCTCTTCCTCGTGCAATTCTCGATACAAGACCCGCGTTCCCGCGGATTTGAGAGCGTAACTACGACGAGGACCGACCGCCAGAGCTGATCAGTTCGAACCCCCCACCCGACCTGGATGCCTGCCCGGCCCCGGTGGTGTCTCCGCCGCTATACGCCTTCGAGTCGGTCGACGGTCTGCTCGATCGTGCCCCGTGGTGCCCGTCCCGCGTGAACACCTGGTACGTCAACGGGGTGCCGCCGAAGCGGTCAACACCTGCGGGCTGCTCCTCAAGGCCGTCGTGCATTCGACGTCGATCCAGACCGAAGCAGCCCGACGCCTCGATGGCGGGCTCAACTAGAAGTAGCCCTCTGGCTACCCGATACTCTCTGAGGAGTCTGCCGAGTGTGCACTATCGGTGGGCTCGGGCGCCTCCGGGCTCGATTAGCGTGTTCCACTATGACTCTGGAGCCTGGTCGGGACGACTCGGAGCCCGAAGAGGAGTGGAGCGACATCCACTTCAGGGGTTACACCCAGTTTCCGGCGGTCGTCGATCCCGACGATCTGGAGCTTCCGGAGCCGTTCGCCGCACCGGCTGACGCACGAGAGAACGGTGCAGCCGACGATGCCGGGTAGCTTGGCCGCGCTGCTCATCCTGGCCTTCGCGGCCGCTCCGGGCTATGCCGGTCTGCGGGCGATGGAACGGCGGAGCCCTCGCGACGCGGTCAGCCCGGTCCGCGAGACGCTCGAGATCGTCTCGCTCGGGTTGACCGCCAGCGCGATCACCGCGTTGCTTCTGCTCTTCGCCGCGCAGCTCACGTCCGCGCTGCTGCCGTTGCGGGGTCTCATCGTGGGCCCGGGCTATTTCCGCGCGCATCCGTGGCAGCTCATCCTCAGCGGGCTGCTGCAGATCGTCCTCGCCACCGGGCTGGCTGCGGCGATGGGCATGCTGGTCGTGAGGCGATTCGCGCCGGTGGTCATTCGGCAGGGCAACCTTTGGCATCCGGTGCTGGCCGAGAATCGGGACGGCCGGCGGGCGTATGTAGCGATCGAACTGCTCGACGGTCGTCTCGTTGAGGGATTTGTGCTCATGTGTTCGACTGCGGTCAATCCCGGTGACCGGGAGATCGCTCTGCAAGGTCCGCTTGCGGTCACGGCGTCCGGCGGAGCACGTACCCGTTCCCCGGCAACCACGATCGTGCTCAGCGGGGCACAGATCCGGATGATGACGGTGTCGTTCCCAGAACTGCGGCACCGTGCCAAGGTCATCGAGGGCGACGACGGATGACCGAGGCGGGCATGACCTCAGCGCCCGCACTCGACGACAGCGCGACGCAGCTCCTTGCGGCTCTGGACGGCATGCCGATCCGGATGAACGACCGTGACCGCCTCCTGCGGGCCTTCGACGTGCTGTACAGCACCGAGTGGACCCGCGTGATCGTGCGGCTCACGGCCGACGAGCTAGCGGCGCTCCGCCGGCCCGACCTGCTGTTCACCCCGCACGAGCTGACCCACGTCGTCGAGGTCGCCCGGACCCTGGCCGGCGCGTACTCGTTCGAGAGCACGAACGCCGCGCACATCGCGGTGGCCTTGGCCCTCACCGCCCGGCGCTTCAACGTCGAGAAGGCGAAACCAGTCGCCGTCATCGCGGAGGCGTTTGGGCTGGGGACGCTGAACGAGCCCCTGAAGGTCCTCGATCGGCACCTGACGCGGGTCGGCCGGCCGCCCTCGGACGATGCCGGTAGTGCACCTTCTCCGAGCACATACCGTACGGACAGAGGTGATCGTCTCTATCGGGTCGCCGTTCGGGCACACGTTGTCGCGAGAGGCGTCGCCGTCGGGGTGCTGATCGTCGCGGCCGCGAACGGCGACAGCGGCTGGGCGTGGCCCGTGGCGTTCCTGCCGCTGGTGTCCGCACGCGATCCCGATGAGCCGGAGTACGTGTTGGGCGATGAGGTGTCGCCGGGAGAGATCCCGATGCGGTGGCCGCTTCCCGGTGGCTGGGCGATCCTCGCCGCGGCCCTCGGCCTGCCCGTTGCCCCGGCGGTTTTCGTGATCCTCGCCGTTGTCCTGGCGGTGATCACGGCCGGCGGTGAGGCGTTGACGGCCCGGGAGCATCGGTTCGCCGGAGCCCGGCCTGCCATCGCGCGGCTGGCATCGCTCTCCGAGTCATTCGAAACCACCAGGCGAGGTGTACGCGTCGCGCTCGCACTCGCCGCGGCGGCGCCCGTTACCGTGCTGGCGGCGGCGACCACAACAGTGTGGCCGCTCTATCTCCTGGCGGCCCTGCTTATTCCGCGCCGTTTCTTCCTGTGGGCCGCGGTGGCGCTGACCGTGGCGGTGCTGCTCGACGGCTTCGAATGGATGGTGCCGCTAACCGTGCTGGCCGGCTTCGCGGCGCGGGTCGCTATCGGTCACCTGATGCGGCCACCGGAGCTTGCCGTCCCGGTGCCGGGTTTCAGACACCGGGACCGCAAGGCGCGGCGGATGCTGCGAATCGACCGCCCTGTCGCAGCCGTGACTCTGCTGGAATCGGGCAACTCTCCGCTGCTTGCCTTGGCGTTGCTGGCCGCGGGGAATCCGGGCGACGCCAAGGCCGCGGCCCGGAACCTGCCGGCACAGGCTCGGCACCTTCGCGGCCTTGTGACCTGCCTTGCAGAGCTGGAGCTGGCGAACGTTCCGGCAGCCGCCGAGGCCCTCAATGCGTTGGAACCGCTCGGCGACGCACGACGCGACCGGGCGCTGCGCGAGCAGCTTCTCATCGCCGACGCGCGGGTCCGGGTCCGCCTCGGGCAGGAGGCGGGGTTGGACGAGCTGATCGCCGGCCGCATCCCGGCAACACCCCGGCGCCGGACGCTGCTGGCCGCCGCCGAGCAGGTCCGCTTGGTCGCCGAGGCGCGGATCCGCACCGATCCGGCACTATCCTGGTTTCTCGCCGGGATCGCGTTCGACCTGACGAGATTCGCCCGCGCCCACCGTCCGATGCGGTTCTTCACACACCTGCACAACGAACGCAACCTCGACCTCGAGACCGTGCGGGCCGCCGCTCTCATGGAACGAGCCGAGCTTCGGGCGGGCTGGAGCGAGCATCCGGGTGTCGACCTTCAGGGTTACGACAACGTGGCGTCGTTCCTACTGCGGATGGACCGTCCGATGGAAGCGGCCGCGCAGCTCAACGAAGTGGCCGACCACCAGGTCACACCCCTGCACCGGCTCGACGCCCTGAACAACCGGATCGAGGCGCTCGCGACGCTGCACTGGGCCAGACATCACCTGCGAAATCTCGAGGAACGACGGCTGTGGTGGCGGACTGTCAGCGTCTCCTTCGAGAAGGCCATGGCGCAGGCGGTGGCCGGCCGGGACTGGGCCACTCTCGCCGAACTCATCGAGTCCGCGAGGCTGCAGCTCAGCCCTCTGGACGACGAGTCGTCCGGCGGCAGGACCGCCCCGTACGTCCGGGTCCGCGGTGTCTCCCGGCTCGAGGAAGCGGCCTGGTACCGGCCGGGGGAGCGACCGGACACGTACACCGTCGAGGACATGGCCCGGTTCACGCTCGGGCAGGGTACCTGGTGGTG
Source organism: Micromonospora sp. DT62 (assembly GCF_049847285.1). Lineage (NCBI taxonomy): Bacteria > Bacillati > Actinomycetota > Actinomycetes > Micromonosporales > Micromonosporaceae > Micromonospora > Micromonospora sp. DT62. Next base: position 441,018 of record NZ_JBNCOB010000003.1, on the reverse strand, counting down.
GAGCACATGGTCGGTCACCGACCGGATCTTCTGGGCGCTGGTGCCTCCGGACGGGCCGGTCAGCGGCGGCGTGCTCACCGTCGAACCCGGCAGCCCCCTGGCGGCCACGCTGGCCGACCTGCGCGACGCCCTGCCTATCCGCTATCCCGGCGAGCAGGACGACAGTTTCCGCGGTCGCGTATTTGGAGGGGCGCTGTGCGGCCCCGCCCAGGTCGAGGCCGACTTGGCACGCCGGCTGGGGGAGCTGATCCCGCCGGACCTGCGGGACGCAATCATTGATCAGCCAGAGACCCGGCTTGCTGTCGCGCCGGCACACGCGCTGGCGAACGTGCCATGGCCGATGATCGCTGTCTCCCACGGTGGTCGCAGCGTCCGGCTGGTTGACCGTTGCCGGCTGGTCATAGCGCCGCCCGCCGCACTGTTGGGCGCGATCGCGCTCCGCGTCTGGGCCTCGGGCGACGCGCCGCTGAAGCTGGCGGTCCTCGACCCCGGCGGTGACTCGGCGCCGCCGCATGCTCAGCTCCGTGCGGCGCGAGGCCTCGGCGACATGCTGCCCGGGGTGCGTACGGTGGGACACTCGGACTTGGTGGATCTGGACGGCTTCGGCGCGATCCTGCGGGAAACGCCAGCCGCGTCGAGCGCGGTGTTCGCCTGCCACACCCACCCCGGCGACGGTAGCCCCCTTTCGCAAGGCCTGGTGGTGCAGCCGGGCACCGGAGCCGATCGGCGGCCCGTGATCCTCAGCGCGGCGGATCTCATCGATGCGGCGCGCCGTCATCCCGTACCCAGGCAGGCCCTTCTGCTCGCCTGTGACAGCGCCGACCTGGGGCAGGCAGCCGAGGGTGAGTGGCTCGTGCTCGGCCCAGCGATGCTCTGGGCCGGCGCCGAGCGCGTCCTCGTCACCACGTTCGACACCCCGGACCTGAACGCCGTCGACAGGCAGCTCGTCCAACACCTTCTTGACGGCCACGACATGGTCGAGAGTCTCCACGCGGTGCAGGCCGCCCCGCTGCGAGAGCTGCCCGATCCGGACAAGCGCCTCGCCCGGCCGCTCTTCTGGGCGGGCTACGTCGCGATGGGCGCGTTCGGCGACCCGGCGGTCATGACGAGGGTACGGTCCTCCCGAACCCGATACGCGTCCAAGAGTGCCGTCACGCTGGTGGAGGACGCCGCCGAAGGGGCCGCCCTGGTGGGCCGTGCCATGGTACTGCCGCGGGACCTGATCCTGGCTCTGGCGCTGCACGGGTACGAGGACGATCTAAGCACCGTGCGCCGGCTGGCAACCAGAGCCGTCGCGTACCCCTGGATTCTGCTTCGGCACGCCCGGAACCGGGTGCGGCACCGCCCACCCGCGCCCGGCGTCACGGTCGGACCGGAGGTTACGGCGCTGCTCGACGCGGCGGCGGAAGTTGCCGACGGCGCCCGGCATCGAGTCGTCGACACCGAGCACCTGCTCGCGGCCGTGCTCGCCGCCTCCGGGCCGGCGTCATCGGCGGCCCGGCTGGTGTCCGGCCTAGACGCCCGGCAGCCTGAGGTCGTCAAGGAGCTGATCGCGGACACGCAGGACGGTTTCCACGACCTCAACCCTCCCGCGATCCGGGCCCTGACCGCAGCGGCCGTGGCCGGCGTCTATGCCGCTCTCGGCGCCCGCCCGCCGGAGACCGACGACGCGGGCTCGATCCTGCTGCGCGATCTCGATTGAGCGGCGGCCTAACGGCCTTCGCGACATCGTCCACGAGGCACTCGACGTGGTGAAGTCCGCACCGTCAGCAAAGCCACGTCCGTTTCCGATCAGATCGTCGGCACCCATGGCGTTGAGGTCGATGAACGACGGATTCATCCTGCCGGTGGTGCTGGTCTCGCGGTAACCCTGTCCGCAGAAGGTTCGAAGATGTCTGATGTCGCATGGCGGCGCCGGCGGACTGCCCAGGCATTGATACCACTGGCACCTCAGGTTGCCTACTGGTTGCCGGCCGAGAGGCGGCCGCCTCATCGTTGTGCTGCCACCGTTCCATGTCAGTGGTTGTCAGCGCAGGGTGCGTCGTGCCTGGGTATCTCGGCGGGCATCAGCAGCGGCCGGCACGTCCTTACGGAGTCGACGAGTGCGCCGAAGTGCGAGGAGGCGTTCCCATCGAGGTAACGGGTGGGCACCGTGACCTGTTCGATCGGGCAGCGGTTGCGGGCGGCGGCAACCAGGACAGCCATCTCGTAGTCGAAGCGCTCACCGGGAACCGTCAACAGCCAGCGCACCATCTCATGGGGATAGGCCCGCAGACCGGTCTGCGTGTCGGACGCCGCCACACCAGTGCTCGCCTTGAACAAGACCCGGGTGACGGCGTTGCCGATTCGGCTGCGTAGCGGCACATCACCGTCGAACCGGCGGACGCCGAGCACGACGGCCCTGGTGGCACGCACCCGTTCGGCCAGGCGCAGGATGTCCGAGGCACGGTGCTGGCCGTCGGCGTCGGCGCACACCACGTCCTTTCCCGGGTGGGCTCGCAGCACGTACCGGTAACCCTCCTTGAGCGCGCTGCCCTTGCCGCGGTTGCGGTCCAGGCGCCGCAGTGCGCAGCCGAGGTCGCTGACCCGCCGCAGCAGCTGCGCCGAGTTCGCGTCGCTGCCGTCGTCCACCACGACGACAGGCATGTGTGGTGCCGCCGTACGTAGGTGAGCGACGAGTTCGACGAGCCTCTCACCCGGCTGGTACACCGGCAGGACCACGACGGCCTGTGTCATGCCACCCTCCTCGACAGCACACGACGCACGGCCACCGGCGTGGCCGGCGTGCACTCGGTGCGGGCACCCTCGTACCCCGTGGGCGCGGTCCTCACTCAGCCTCACATGGCGTCGACCGCCGCGGTCGATACCGCACCGACGGGGTCAGTGTCGTCGGTGGGTGAGGCTCGCCACCAGCGTGAGGAGTCGCCGCTCGCGGCGCAGCAGCGCGGCCGGATCGCGTGCGCCCAGAAGGCATAGCCGCGCCGCGGTGTGCAGCACGCGCGGTGACCAGGAAGGACCGGCGGTGGTGGCGTCCGGCACCGGGATGTTGAGCATCGCGCCGGTGGGAAGCCGAAGCAGTCGCGCGGTGAGGAACCTGACGCGGGGTAGGTGCCAGGGGTGGGAGACCAGGCCCAGCGGTTGTCTCGGGTCGAAGTCGAAATCCGCGAGCAGTCCGTCCTCGACCGCGTACCAGACGTTCTCGAGGGTGCTTGTCGATCGTGTCTCGGACCGTAGGTCCGCGTACCGGCCGAGACCGGCTGCCCGGGCGCGGCTCAGCATCAGGTCGCCCTCGCAGCAGCCTGCCGGTGGCCTGTCCTCGCAGCGGTGTCGCCCCGGCCAGCCACCGCTGAAGACGACGCGGGGTCGTGGAATCCGCGCAGCACCGGTGCGGTAAACGGATTCGTTGGCGGTCACGTAGGCCACCGCCGTGTCGACGCGGGCGGCGCTCGCTGGTGTCAGCATCCACTGCCCGTCGACCCGATGCACGCCGCACCCGAACACCAGCAGCACGAGCGCGGTCGAGTCGCGGGCACGCGGCGCCGGAGGGCACCGTCGACGCTCGGTTACCGGCATGGTCCGTCATCCGGTAGGGCAGGCGGCATGAACCTCGTTTCCGTCACGTTCTGATGTACGGCACTCGACCCGCGACCCATACCCGTGACGCCCTTGACTGGTTGTGGTCACGGCCCTGGTCACAGGCTTGACGCCACGGGAGGGAGAAATCCCGCGTGGGCCGGTATCGCGGTGCCATCCACTGTCGAACTGTCCTGAATTTTAGCCTGATGTTCGACCAGCGAGGATCACCCCCGCGTGCGCGACCTGACGCACGCCCGCAGCGCGTCAGGGCGCAGCGCGGAACTCGCCGTTCGACCGGGTCATGATATCGCTAACATGGCTTTACATCGATTTCCCTGACCGAGGTCGCCGGCCCGGGCACCCAGTCGGGATGTCGCGGTCCGGCGGGGCCGACGCCGGCTTTTCGCTCGCCGAACCCGATCTCGCGGACGTGCGCCCCCGGCGATGCGCGCCGCGCCCGGCGCGCTCCGACTGTGCCCGGAGGTGTGGGCATTGAGGCGCCGGCACGTATTGACGAACGGGATGTTATCGCTCACTCTCGATGTCGAGGATGACGGCACCTGTGGCTCACCGGGCGAGCTCGCTGGCCGAACCTCGCGTCCAGGGCATCCCCAGGGGTGCGCGGACGTCGCTTCAGGACCATCAGCAGCTGTGTGCGACAGCCGGTCGGACTGCCCGTGCCAGCGCGGACCGGCCGACGACGACCGGCGGAGCGCGCCTGGGCGGCGTCGCCACCCACCCGTCTGACCGTCCGCGAGCCGCGTCCGCCGTCCCGGACCGGCTTGCCCGAGCGAACTGGCACATCACCACCACCGGATTCACTGGAAAGGAATGCCATGAGATCCAAGAGAACCCTGCTGTCGACGATGGCCCTCGCCGTCGCGTTGACCGCGGGTATGACGGTGGCGCTGGCCCCGACGGCCAGTGCCGGGACGACCCTGAAAGCGTCCGCCGCCGAGAAGGGTCGCTACTTTGGCGCGGCCGTCGCGACGGGCAAGCTCTCCGACAGCCAGTACGTTGGCATTCTCAACCGCGAGTTCAACAGCGTTGTCGCCGAGAACGAGATGAAGTGGGACGCCACCGAGCCGCAACAGGGTCGGTTCAGCTACACGGGCGGTGATCGTCTCGTCAGTCACGCTCGGGCCAACGGCATGAGCGTGCGGGGTCACGCCCTGCTCTGGCACGCGCAGCAGCCGGGTTGGGCGCAGAGCCTCTCCGGTAGCGCGTTGCGCAACGCCGCGATCAACCATGTCACCCAGGTCGCCACCCATTTCCGAGGCCAGATCCACTCCTGGGACGTGGTGAACGAGGCGTTCGCCGACGGTGGCGGCGGCGGTCGGCGTGACTCCAACCTGCAGCGCACGGGCAACGACTGGATCGAGGCGGCGTTCCGCGCTGCCAGGGCGGCCGATCCCGGTGCGAAGTTGTGCTACAACGACTACAACACCGACGGCGTCAACGCGAAGTCGACCGGTGTCTACAACATGGTGCGGGACTTCAAGTCCCGGGGCGTGCCGATCGACTGTGTCGGTTTCCAGTCCCACCTGGGCACCTCGCTGCCGGGGGACTACCAGGCCAATCTGCAGCGCTTCGCCGACCTCGGGGTCGACGTGCAGATCACCGAGCTCGACGTCATGAAAGGCTCCAACCAGGCCAACATCTACGCCGCGGTCACGCGCGCCTGCTTGGCCGTATCGCGCTGTAACGGCATCACCGTGTGGGGTGTGCGGGACAGCGACTCCTGGCGCGGCACCGACGATGCCCTGCTGTTCGATCGGTCGGGCAACAAGAAGGCGGCGTACACCTCAGTCCTCAACGCCCTCAACGAGGGTGGCAGCCCGCCCTCCACGCCGCCGCCGGGCTCCCCGGTGGACACCAGTGCCTGGTACGTGCTGGTGAATCGGAACAGTGGCAAGGCGTTGGACGTGTACAACCTCGCGACCAATGACGGTGCGCGGATCACGCAGTGGGCGCGGAACAACGGCAACCAGCAGCAGTGGCAGTTCGTGGACTCGGGCGGTGGCTACTACCGGTTGAAGTCCCGGCATTCCGGCAAGGTGCTGGATGTCTACAACTTCTCCACCTCCGACGCCGCGGCGATCGTGCAGTGGAGCGACGGCAACGGTACCAACCAGCAGTTCCGGCTCGCCGAATCAGCCGGGGGTTACGTGCGTGTGATCAACCGTAACAGCGGCAAGGCCGTGGAGGTGCAGGGGGCGTCCACCGCCGACGGGGCGAACATCGTCCAGTACGCCGACTGGGGCGGCAACAACCAGCAATGGCAACTGATCCGCATCGGGTAGCTGGTCTTCCGTCCGGTGGCGCGGAAGGCATCCGTTCGCGCCACCGCAGGCGGGCAGCCGGCCAAGGACGTGCGCCGGTGGCCGCATCGCGCCCGTACGACGAACACCGTGCTGACGCCACCAGACGTCGGCACGCACGCCAGGCCACCCGCATGCGTTCCGCTCGCGGGTGACCCCGACCAGAGGAGTGGACCATGAATGCCATCGGTGCGGGTCGTCGCGCCCTTCCACCGAGACATCGCTGGCGGTCAGGGCTGGCCGCGGCGGCTGCGGCGGTCATCGCGGCCAGCACGTTGGTCGCCGTGGACGTGGCCCCCGCGGCTGCGGCGACCGTGGACACCAGCGCCTGGTACGTCTTGCTGAACAGGAACAGCGGCAAGGCGCTGGACCTGTACGCCTCGGCCACCAACGACGGTGCGCGGATCGGCCAGTGGACGCGGAACGACGGGGCGAACCAGCAGTGGCAGTTCCTGGACTCAGGTGGCGGCTACTACAGGCTGAAGTCCCGGCACTCCGGCAAGGTCCTCGATGTGCACAACTGGTCGACCGCCGACGGCGGAGCGATCGTGCAGTGGTCCGACACCAACGCGACGAACCAGCAGTTTCGGCTCGCGGACTCGGACGGCGGTCACGTCCGGCTGATCAGCCGGCACAGCGGCAAGGTCGCGGAGGTGCAGGGTGCCTCCACCGCCGACGGTGGGAACATCGTGCAGTACTCCGACTGGAACGGTGCCAACCAGCAGTGGCAGCTTGTCCGCGTGGACAGCGGCAACCCGCCGCCGGGAGGCACCGGGTGCGGTAGGGCACCGACGCTGTCCAGCGGCACGCACACGATTCAGAGCAACGGCAAGAGCCGCTCCTTCATCCTGCGGGTGCCCACCAACTACAACAGCAACAACCCCTACCGGCTGATCTTCGCGTTCCACTGGCGCGGCGGCACCATGCAGGAGATATCCTCGGGCGGCACCAGCGGGACGGCCTGGTCCTACTACGGGCAGCAGGAGCAGTCGAACAACAGCGCGATCTTGGTCGCGCCCCAGGGAATTGGCAACGGCTGGGGCAACGCCGGCGGTGAGGACGTCACCTTCGTCGACGACATGATCAGACGGATCGAGAGTGACCTCTGCGTCAACCCGAGGCAGCGGTTCGCCCTCGGCTTCAGTTGGGGCGGCGGCATGAGCTATGCGCTCGCCTGCGCGCGGGCCACCGTCTTCCGGGCGGTCGCGGTCATCTCCGGCGCACAGATCAGCGGGTGCAGCGGCGGTACGCAGCCCATCGCGTACTTCGGGCTGCACGGCATCTCGGACAACGTCCTGAACATCTCGCAGGGGCGGTCGTTGCGCGACACGTTCGTCCGGAACAACGGTTGCACCGCCCAGAACCCGCCCGAGCCGGGGCCGGGCAGCCGTACGCACATCACGACCACCTACTCCGGCTGCAGGGCCGGCTACCCGGTCCAGTGGGCCGCGTTCGACAACGGTCACATGCCCGGACCGGTCGACGGGACGTACGCCGAGAGTGGCGTCACCACCTGGACCAAGGGTGAGATCTGGAGGTTCTTCGCGCAGTTCTCGTGACGCAGACGGGTCAGGCGGCGCCGGCCCCTGCGACGCGGGGGCCGGCGCCGCCTGACGTCGGGCCGGGATGGCGAGGATCCTGAGCGCCGGCCTCCTGGCCGGGTCAGCGTTGCAGGCGGGCCGGCTTGCCCGAACCGCTGCGGCGGACCAGCCAGGCCTCGGTGATGTGGGTGAACATGGCCTCGGCCGCGCCGTCCGGGTCGTGCGCGGCGATGCGCTCGTAGATGCGCCGGTGGCCGCGGTTGGACGCCACGCACAGGGAGCGTTCGGTCCGGCCCATGTAGCGGGCGGTGTTGATGACCTGGCTCTCCAGCGCCTGTACGACACCGCGAGCGATGCGGTTCCCGGACGCCTGCATGACCGTGTCGTGGAAAGCCCGATCGTGCTCGTGGTAGGTGACGTGGTCGTCGACGAGCTCGTCCATGCGGTCCACCAGCGCGCGAAGCCGGTCAATGGTCTCCGCGTCGGCGAGGCGGGCGGCGACGTTCGCCATGTCGGACTCCAGCACCGCCGGGTGGCGACGAGGTCGTCGAGGATGGCGAGGCTGTCGTCCTCGGCGATGGTGGCCCCGAGGACGAGCTCATCGAGCATGTCCCAGTCCAATGGTGGGGTGACCATGGTGCCGGCACCCTGGCGGACCTGCACCAACCCCTTCTCCTGAAGGATCTTCACCGCCTCCCGGACGACGGTCCGGCTCACGGAGAAGGTCTCGCAGAGGATCGGTTCGGGGGGCAGGGACGTCCCCGGCGGGTGCACGCCACGGACGATGCGCTCCACCAGTTCGGCGGTGACCGCCCTGGCGAGGGTCGTTGTTCGACGCCCACCGTGATGATCCGGAGTTCGTACGAATCCCCCTCGGACACCAAAGTGCAGCATCCATGCTGTGTTTCGCGTACCGGTGGTCGAGCACGCTTGACCACCGCCGAATCTCCTACGACACAGGCGTCGGCGCTGCCCCTCGTGGCAGGCCCCTTGGAGCGAGAGCTGCGACAACACACGCCAACTCGGCTGTCATCCCCGCTGTGGCCCTGCCCGGTCAGCAGACCAGCGCACGTGGTGCTCCTGGTTCTCCTGCCGCAGCGATGAGGCGACCGCCTCTACCCCTTCCAAAAACACTCATCCGCACATCGGCACGACCGCGCACTGCGCCGGGCGGGGGCCAACACGCGGACAGCGGCGGATCCGGACAGTCGCCCGGCGACAATCACCCGAACTTCGTCCATTGCCCTTCGGAGACCACCTCGACTGAGCCGTCGACGACCTTGATGGCCGTCTGTTCGTCGATGGCGTAGGCCGGGACGCCGATGTCGGCGGCCCATCGCTCCGCGTGAGCCATGGTGTTCGTCGGAAAGAGGTTCAGGTGCGGGAAGATCGAGAAGTCGACGACTCCCAGGGTGCGGTCGTCTGGTGCGGACGGCCACTCGACGAAGTAGTCCCCGATCCGGGGCGTCATCACCATGCTTCCGGCGCTTACTCCCACCCAGACCTTGTCGGGCAGCGAAGGCAGCAGATCGGCTAGCCCGGACTCGCGCATCCAGTGACACAGGTATGTCGCGTCGCCTCCGTCGACCAGGAGCACGTCGGCCTTCCGGACCCAGGGAAACCATCGTTCCGCGCCGATGGTGGGCAGTGCGGTGAGCTCGAGGACACCGAGCGACGCCCAGCCCAGGCCGGACAAGCACTGCCAGTCAGGCTTGGGTTCGGCGGCGACGAAGTCCCGTACCGATGTCGGACCGCACATCGGATGACCCCACTGTGCTGTCGGGACGCAGAGGGCGTGGCACTCATCGATCGGCTTGCCGAGCAGCTGCACGAGCACCGAATGGATGCTCGGGTTCGTGACGCCGCCGGACGTGAGCAAGAGCTTCACGATGCCTCCGAATTCGCACGCGAAGGAGAATGTGCCTGATGACCAAGGGCCGCGCGGCACTCATCGTAGTTTTCGGGCGCCCACTTTGGGAGGTCCCTCAGTTGGTGGGGCGACCACCCTTCAGCCGGTCCTACTGTGCCCTACACGTGCACCCGACCGAGGCACGCGGGACGCGCATGTCACGGCGACCGCGCAGCGGATGTTTCCCAGTTGGCAGGAGCAGGGACCGAAGACTGAACAGCGTGCACGACCACCTCTGCCCTGGCTGCGGCGATCGCTGTGCGACGAGTCTTGCTGAACAAGTCGGCGCCCCGTGTCATCTCTGCGCCGCTGCCGCAGCTTGGGAACGCCTGCCGGCCGACACTCGCTGGAAGATCGACGCTGCGATCCGTCGCGGCACGATGACCGGTCTGATGGCGATGCGAGCATCTGACCCATCGATCAAACTGCCCGAGGCGGCTGGCCTCCTCGCGTTTCGTCGCGCTGCCGGAGTCACCAGCGCCGCACAGAGCCGGTAGAGCCGGGCGGCAAGCTCATTGAGCCGGGTGCGGCAGATCCGGACGTTCGGTCGCGGAGTGGCGCCCAGGCGACAGGAACCGGGTTGCCTGCTCTCCACACCTGGGGCAGCCTTCGCGACGTGATCGAGACGCGTGTGCTCACCGAGGGCGATTGGAAGACCTGGCGGGATCTGCGGCTCGCCGCGCTGGCGGAGGCGCCGTACGCCTTCGGTTCTCAACTGGCCGACTGGCAGGGTGACGGCGACCGGGAGGAACGCTGGCGCGGTCGGCTGGCCATTCCCGGCTCTTACAACGTGGTGGCGACGCTCGACGTGGCCAGTGGGGTGCCGACCGATCAGGATCGCGTGGTCGAGCTGATCTCGATGTACGTGGCGCCCGTGGGACGTGGCCGGGGTGTGGGCGACCACCTCGTGCGGGCGGTCGAGCAGTGGGCTCGGCTGGTTGGCGCGAGGACTCTGCGCCTGGCCGTGGCGGAGGGCAACAGCAACGCCTGGGCGCTCTACCGGCGCAACGGCTTCCGTGACACGGGTGAGCTCGGCGACCTCCTGCCCGACGGTCTGCGTAGGGAGCACATCATGGCCAAGGGACTCACCGCCTAGCGGACCGGTCGGACGGGTCGGTGCCGTCGCGCCGGCGACGTCAGGGGATGAGCCGGTCGAGCAGCTCGAACCGCTCGTACGGCTGGTCGTGGTCGCCGAAGTGCCCGTCGTCGCGCACGATCTGGGTGCCGCCGAGCCGCTCGAACATGGCGCGCCCCTGCCGGTCGTCGCAGCCGTACGGATCCTGGCGGGAGTTGATGAAGTAGATGTCGCGTACGTGCGACCGGATCGCGGCCCAGTCGTAGCCCTGCTGGAGGACCGGTTCCTCCTCGGTGTTGGGCCGGGTGCAGTATCCGGCGACGAGGATCGCCTGGGCGACGGTCACGTCCACGTGTTCCAGGAGCGCGAGCAGGAGGGCCGCGCCGCCGGAGTGGCCCACGAGAACCGTGTCCTCGTCGAAGCTGTGTCCGTTCAGCACCTTCGGCAGGAACGTGGCGATCGGCTCGACGTTGATGCCCGGGTGGTGCGGCACCTCGACGGCGTATCCCCGGGCCGCGAGCCGCCCTGCCAGCCAGGGATACCAGCACACGTCCGGGTTGCCGCCGGTCCCGTGGAAGATGATCGCGCTGCGCCCCACCGTGCCCCCTTCGATTCGACGTCCTGATCACACCACCTCTAGCGCTGCGCTTCGAAGTGCTCCTTCATCGCGGGGTAGTAGTCGTCGAAGTCCGGCGCCGGCCGGCCGTCGTGCGAGGCGGTCAACGTGTCCAGGTAGTACTCCCAGCCGGGTCCGACCTCGCCGACGCCCTCCGTGCCGGTCAGGTGCTGCGTGAACCGGAGCTCGGTCACGCCCGCACGCTCGACCAGCTCCAGGTCCAGGTGCCAGCCGCCGTGCTCGTCCACCGCGGAAACCGCCAGCCGGTGCGGCGGCTCGCACGCGTCGATGGTCATGTCCATCCAGGGCTCGCCCTCCTCGTACGCCATCTGGACCTTGATCGTGTGTCCGGGCGCGGCGTCGCCCTGCCACGGGCCGAACCAGCGTGCCGTGCGCGCCGGATCGGTGAGGCTGGCCCAGACGTCGGCCACGGGAGCGCGGAACGTGCGGGTCAGCACGAGGTCGTCGCCGATCAGTCGGCCGGTGGGTGTGGGGCTCATGCGGTCTCCTTCTGCGATGGGTGCCGCTCGGCGGCCGTCTGCCGCTCGCGGCGGGTGCGGTAGACCTCGGTCTCCAGCGCGTCGAGGCGGTGCTGCCAGCCGGACGGGCGCATCAGCCGTCCCAGCCACCCGGCCAACTCGTCGAGCGGCGCGGTGACCAGCGTGTAGACACGCCTGCGTCCGTCGGCCGTGTCGTGCACCAGGCCGGCCTCGCGTAACACGCGTAGGTGGCGGCTGACGGCCGGCCGGCTGATCACGAACCGGCCGGCGATCTGGCCGGCCGAGAGCGGTTCGTCGCGCAGCATCAGCAGGATCTCCCGCCGAATCGGATCGGCGATCGCGGCCGCCACTTCGTCCACGCGAAGAAGGGTAACCAGGTTGTTACGCTTTTGGCAACGTCGCCTCGTGGGGATCGGCTCACGCGTTGTCGCGTACGAACGCCCGCATGAGCGCGGCGCACTCCGCTGCGTGCGTCTCCAACAGGAGGTGGCCACCGTCGTAGATGTGCGCGTCCAGGCGCTCGAGAACGCGGTGGTAGGCGAGGACCTCGTCGACGTCGAAGTACGCGTCGTGCCGTCCCCACAGCACGAGCGCCGGCGGCTGGTGAGCGCGGTGGTACTCGGCGAGCTCGTCGAAGCGGGCGACGTGGTTGGCGTAGTCGGTGAACAGCGCGAACTGCGCGTCGACGTTGCCGGGCCGGCTCATGCGCTCCCAGTCGAGGTGCCACGACTCGGGAGCGTGCAGGGCGCGCAGCCGTTCGGGCAGCCCGGCCAGGTACTGGTCGCGGGTGCCGGCGAAGTTCAACCAGTCCGGCAGGTCGGCGCGCGTGGCGTCGGTCGGGTCGGCCCAGTAGGCCCGGGCGCTGTCCCACTGCCCGCCGAGGCCGTCCTGGTGCGCGTTGCCGCTCTGGATGATCAGGCCGCGGATGCGAGTCGGGGCGCGGGTGGCCAGGTGGTATCCCACCGGCGCGCCGAAGTCGTGCAGATAGACGAAGAGGCGCTCGATCCCGAGCCGGTCGAGAAGGTTCTCGATCGTCCAGGAGAGGTTCTCGAACGTGTAGTCGTAGTCGTCGACGGTTGGCGACGCGGACATCCCGAAGCCGGGCAGATCCGGCGCGATCACGTGCGCGACGTCGGCGAGGGTGGGCATGACCTCGCGGAACGTGTGCGACGAGGAGGGGAACCCGTGCAGCAGCAGCACCGCCGGCTGGCCGGGACGCCCGGCCTCGCGGAAGAACACTTCCAGTCCGTCGACGTCGGCCCGTCGATGGCGGACCTTCTGGACGGCCCGCATCGCGTCCTCCTCCCGGCTGCCCCGGCGAGGGGCCGCCGCCGTCGGCTCCGAGTCTGGTGAATGTCGTGCCGGTGGTCACCGTCGCGTCCGGTTACGGCCGTGAGGATCAGATGTACGCCGATCAGCAGCGGGACACCGGTACCGCCCAGCCCATCGTGCCGGACCCGAACCGACGTTGCCCCGCCAACTCGACATCCGTATCCGGTTCCGCCGCGATCCGCGCGGCTCGCGATCTCTAGGCCGTGTATCGAAGTCGCGACGGTGGGCCCAAGACGGCGGCGCGTCGGTGATCGATAAACCGCGAAGCAGTAGGATCGCTTTTCCGTGGACTTAAGTCTCGACCTGATCCCCGTTCCGGGGGGCGAGGTGACCCTCACCGATCGGCGCACCGAGCGCCGCTGGACCGTGCCGGTCGCGGCTTTCCGACTCGCCTTAGCACCCGTCACCCGAGCCGCTTACGCCATGGCTGGCGGCAGCCCGAGCGGCGCTAACCTGCCGGCGGCAAGCATCTCCTGGTGGGAGGCGATTCGCTTCTGCAACGGCCTCTCCTCGCTCCACGGCCTCACTCCCGCCTACCGCGTCCACGCCGTCGTTCCAGATCCGTCGCCGTCTCCGGCTGGATTGGTCGTCCGCAACGCCCCGCTCCCGCCGGACCGGCAGGTCGCGGATCCCGGCATCACCTGGGACCGTGACGCGGACGGCTACCGGCTGCCGACCGAGGCGGAGTGGGAGCATGCCTGCCGCGCAGGATCCTCAGGCCCTCGATACGGGCCGCTCGACGAGATCGCCTGGTATCGCGGCAACTCCGGCGAACGGGCTCACGCCGTCGGCGGCTGGTTCGACGAGAAGTGGAGCTGCCGCGCCCCGGTCCGGCGCCGCAGCCATCCCACCCTCAGCCTCGACGATGTCGGCTTCCGCTTGGCCCGCAACCACCCAGGTTGAGGCCGGCGACCTCCGACGAAGCGACTACTCAGGGCTTCTACCGCCGCCCGTGGAGAAGCTGCGGCCCAACGCCTTCGGCGCTTCCAGGAGGAACGCGGTGACGATCCGCGAAGCCCTTTCACTGCGGCAACGGTCAGCCGGCTGCCGATATTTACCGTGCACGCATGCCCGACCTGTGGCGTCCACCCGGACGGCCCCGCCGCGCGTTGGCATGACTCCCCGGCGGAGGACCGCTGGCAACGGATCTGGCACCGCAACCTCGACGACCGACCAGGACCCCTCGCCGATGACTTCGGTGTGCACTGAATGCCGTCGAGCGAATTCACGACGTGTCCTCGTACAGCGGCTGCCGCCGGCGTCCGCCGACGGCATCGCGCCTTCAGCCCGACGAGCCGGGCTCACCCACAGGCAGAGGCCGCGGTCACAGTGCAGCGATAGCCTGCCGTCATGGTGAGCGCCGAATTGGATGAGTTGATCGTCGTGGACGCCGAGGCGCTGCGCGCGTGGCTGTCGACCAACCATGCCACGTCGCCCGGTGTCTGGCTCGCCCTGACCAGGAAGGGCGGCACGGTCACGACGCTGACCTGGCAGCAGGCGGTCGACGAGGCCCTGTGTTTCGGCTGGATCGACGGGCAGGCCCGTAAACGGGATCAGGAGACCTCCTGGATCCGGTTCACCCCGCGCAGGCCCCGCAGTTCCTGGTCGCAGCGCAACGTCGCCCACGTGGCGCGGCTGGAGGCGCAGGGGCGGATGCTGCCCTCCGGCCGTGCCGCAGTGGAAGCCGCGAAGGCGGACGGGCGGTGGGCGGCCGCCTACGCCCCGCCGTCGGAAGCCGAGGTGCCCGACGACCTCCTCGCGGCTATCGCTGCCGACCCCGCCGCCCAGGCCATGTTCGACGTACTCACCAAGACCAACCGGTTCGCTCTCATCCACCGCGTCAATGGGGTCAAACGGGCGCAGACCCGCGAGCGGAAGATCAACGAGTTCGTTGCCATGCTGGCCCGTCACGAGACGATCTACCCGCAGAAGGCCAAGCCTCCGCACTCGCCGTGATCGGCATAGTCATGATCATGGACCCTGATCTGGCCGCGAACGGTGCCGGGATGGGCTGGCTCCACGTGGCGACTCGGCCGGCGAGCTGGTCGCGGCGGCGGGTGAGGTAGGCCCGCTCCGCGACGCCGGACACCGTGACGAACAGCAGGATGAACGCCAGCACCCACCAGCTACGCATGTGTGACCCCCTGACCGGCTTGCACCAGCCCCAGGTCGCGAAACGAACGAGAACGTACCTGCTGCTGTTGGGTCGCTCCATTGCGGCTGATGCGGATTTCTCGCAGCCGATCAGCCCTCGCTGGCACGGATACGAAGGTGGGACTCCGGGCAGACCATGGGGTCACAGGCGCGACGCTGACGGACCGCACAAGGCTTTGGGGACCATGAGGCGTACGACCAGGCGGGATGGCTGGCGGCCAGGAAGGGTACGCCCACCGCGCCTCACCACCGTCCACACTGTCTCAGTCGCCAAGACCGGCTCGATGAGCCGCGACGCCGGCACGGGCAGTGGCGGGGAAGTCCTCGCCGTCCGGGAGTTTGGAACGCCATGAGCGCCCGGACGGTCGGTAGTCGCGGAGATGCTCGCAGTTAGGGCCATCGACGGAGCCTGGAATTCCGCTTGAAGGGGCCATGTGCAGGCAGGCGCTGTCCCGTGTCGGCTGACGAGGGGGCGGGGCCGACCAAATCCTCGGACAGGTTCCGAGTTTCCCCGCGCCAATGACACTCGTCTGTCCTGGCCGTCCGCCTGCCAGCAGTATCAATAGCCGTGGGCGGCCCCGGCCGGGGGAAAAATCCCACCATCGTCAGGGTGCCCAGGCGGGTGCTTCGGAGCCGGATGCCGGGAAGAACAAATGCGACCTGTACCAGACATAGCGCGCGAAATGCAGTCCCTTGCGAGGCCTGAGGCGCGCGGCTACTCTCGCCCCATCGAAGACCGCGCATTGGCACGAACTGCCGATTCATGCTCCGTTGCTTGCACGAGTTCGTAGTCGCTCCACGGGGGAGTTGGGCTCATGTCTGCTGACGGCAAGCATCGAATTCGTCCAGCGTTGCCGATCGCGCCTTCCTTGTGAATCGTCGCACCCACCTCAGGTGACTGTCCTTCATTCGAGGCGGTCCGATCCGCAGGCGATGTCACGCGCCCCAGGGCGCGGATTCGGGTTGCAGTCCGGCCGTGCAACTCCGTAACGGGGGTCTTCAGTTGCAGCTCGTACCCGAGGGCTCCGCCCTGATGTCAGGACGGTTGTCCAGCGGTCCGTCCCGTCAGGTGCATGACGAAATCCTCCGACCGCAGTTCGACTTCGACATGACTCACCTGCTTCCGCACTATCTCGCTGTGGAAGTGGTTCTCCTGTTCGAGTACGAGCGGATGGGAGTCATCACCGGCGACCAGCGACGAGACATCGCGGACAAGCTTGGCAGGATCGACGAGTCCACGCTCAGCGCCGACCCCGCCACCAACATGTCCGACACGTCGATGGCCATCGAGCAGTGGGTGCATGGTCAGTTGACCGAGCCGGTCCCGGCCTGGCACGTCGACCGCAGTCGTAACGATTCTCAGGCGACCGCACACGCTCTCGCGGCACGCGAGTGGTTCGGTGGGGCGGCGGAGGACCTGCTGGGCCTCGGTGAGGCTGTCCATCGACTCGCCAACGGCACGACCGACCTGCTGATGCCGGGATACACCCACCTCCAGGCGGCCCAGGTGATCACTCCCGGCTTCTACCTGGCAGCCCTCTCCCAGCAGATCCTGCACAACCTGCGCCGCTGGCTCGCCACCTACGACGGCAACGACCTCTCACCGCTCGGCGCGGGGTCGATGGCCGGCCAGCAGTTGGCCTGGGACCGGCACCGCATGGCGCACCTGCTCGGCTTCGCGGGACCGGTTCCGCACGCCCTCACCGCCGTGGCGTCCCGGTCGCTGGCCTTGGAGATGATGGCGGAATTCTCCATTCTGGGTGCCGAACTGAGCCGCTTCGTCACCGATCTCATGACCTGGGGCAGTAACGAGTACGCCTTCATCGACCTGCCTGACGAGCTTTCCGGCATCTCGGCGGCGATGCCGCAGAAGAAGAACTTCCCGATCCTGGAGCGGATCCGCGGAAAGCTGGCGCACCTCGGCGCCTTCGGTGTGGACATCGTCCTCGCCCAACGCTCGACGCCCTATTCCAACATGGTGGAGGTGTCCAAGGAGGCGACCGCGAACCTCCATGTCTCCGTCTCCACCACGCGGACGGCTCTGCGGCTCTTCTCGACCGTCGTCGACAACCTGCGTTTCCGGTCCGACCGGATGCGGGAGGCCTGCCGGCGGGAGTATCTGGGCGCGTTCGCACTGGCGAACGACCTGACCCTCAACGACGGGATCTCCTGGCGCGACGCCCAGATCGTCGTCGGGCAGTACATTGCCGCCGCCATTTCCGCCGACATCCCGCCCCATCCCGGAGACCCCGGGCTGTTGGTCGAGGTCGCCGGCCGGTACGGATACCAGGTCTCCGACGCCGCACGCGTGCTCGCCGACGCCTTCGACATCGAGAACGCAATTCGTGGAAAGCGGTCGGCGGGCTCGGTCAATCCCGAGGCGTTGGCCGACCTGCTCGCCAGCCAGGCGGACGATTTCCGGCTCCTCCGGCAGCAGTGGGACGACCGTCGTGAACGGCGAGGTTCCGCTCGGGCACTGCTCGGGCGCCGATGAGCGTCGAATCGGGGGAAAGATGACGATCTTGAGCGGAGCAGCCCGGGTGGGCGCGAGCGACGTCGGCACCTACGGACGATCGGGGGCCAGCGCGTGATCTTCCAGAACGTCGTCGACGCCATCGGGCACACGCCGTTGATCAGGCTGAGGCTGGATGTCGACCCGCGTGTCGAGGTGTACGCCAAACTCGAGCTCCAGAACCTGTTCGCGATGAAGGACCGGGTCGCCCGCCACGTGATCCTCGAGGCCAGACGGCTGGGCGTGCTCCGACCGGGTGCGCCGATCGTCGAGAGTTCCTCCGGCACGATGGCGCTGGGAGTCGCCCTCGTCGGCACCGCCCTGGGCCATCCGGTGCACGTCGTCACCGACCCCCGGATCGACCCCGTGACCCTCGCCAAGCTGCGCGCCCTGGGCTGCCAGGTGCACGTCGTCGACCGGATGTCCAGCCAGGGCTGGCAGGGTGCCCGCCTCGAACGGCTGCACGAGCTCCTCGAAGCCCTGCCGGGTGCGTTCTTTCCCGAGCAGTACCGGAATCCGGACAACCCGGGTGCGTACCGGTCCCTGGCCGGGGAGCTGCTGGGGGACCTCACCTCCTTTGACGTCCTGGTCGGGGCGGTCGGCACCGGTGGATCGCTGTGCGGCTCGGCCCGTGCGCTGCGACGCGCGCTGCCCGAGCTGCGAGTGGTGGGGGTGGACTGCGTGGGCAGCGTGCTGTTCGGTCAGCCGGACGTGCCCACCAGGCTGCAGGGCGGGCTCGGCAACAGCCTCGAGCCCGCCAACCTGGACCGTCGCCAGATCGACGAGGTGCACTGGCTCAACGACCGGGAGGCGTTCGACGCCACCCGTGCCCTGGCCCGCGAGCAGCAGATCTTCGGCGGCAACACGTCGGGATCGGTCTACCAGGTGTTGAAGGACGTGGCTCGCCGGGCGGAGCCGGGGACCCGGATCGTCGGCATCTTCCCCGATCGCGGCGACCGGTACGCGCAGACCGTCTACGACGACGGATGGGCCGCCGACCGCCTGCACGAGATGGACGCGGCGGACCGGCCGCGTCCGATCAGCCCCGGCGAGGTCGCCGTGAGCTGGTCGCGTACGGACGACGTCCCGGGCACGGACGGCGAGCGGTACCTGTTGTTTCTGGAGTCGAACACGAGCGGCACCGGCGTGCTCGCCCTGAGCGTCGCACGACGGATGGGGCTGCGTCCGGTGCTGCTCACCGACCGCCCCGACCGCTACCCGGGGCTCGCCGACACCGACTGCGAGGTTCTCGTCTGCGAGACTCACGACCTGCCGGCCCTGCGCTCGCTCATCCAGGGCAGGTTCCGTCGTGAAGAGCTCGCCGGGGTGACGACGACGAGCGACTTCTACACCGTGCTCGCCGCCGAGCTGGCCGGCTGGCTGGGACTGCCGGGCAACCCGCCGGCAGCCGTGGCCGCCTGTCGGAACAAGGCCCTGCTGCGGGAGGCGCTGCGCGACAGCGGGATCCGGCAACCCCGCTTCGTCGCGGTGACGGACCCGGCACGGGCCGCTGCCGCGGTGCGCGAGGTCGGACTGCCGTGCGTGGTGAAGCCCGCGGACGACTCCGGATCGAACGCCGTGCTGCTCTGCGCCACCGTCGAGGAGGCGACGGCGCACGTGGAGGCGGTCCTGGGTGTGCGCGTCAACGTCCGGGGCATGCCGACCGCCCGCTGCGCACTGGTCGAGGAGTACGTGCGGGGTGCCGAGTTCAGCGTCGAGGTGTTCGGCGAGAGCACCGGGAACCGCTGTCTCGGGATCACCGAGAAGCGGGTGACCGGTGGGCCGTACTTCGTGGAGCTCGGTCACGTCTTTCCCGCGGACCTGCCGGCGGATCAGGCGACCGAGATGGTGGATACCGTTCTGCGGGCGCTCGCCACGGTCGGGATGTCACACGGGGCCACCCACACCGAGGTACGCCTCACGCCGTCCGGCCCGGCCATCATCGAGATCAATCCCCGCCCGGCCGGCGGGATGATCCCCGAGCTCTACCGCCTCGCCACCGGCTCCGACCTGCTCGCCGCGCAGCTGGCCGCGGCCGTCGGGGAACCGACCCGGCTCTCCTCGACCACGCACGGGTACGCCGCGATCGAGTTCCTGGTGGCTGCCCGACCGGGGACGCTCCGGGGTACCGCGGGCGGGGCGGAGATCGAGCGCCTCGACGGCGTCGAACAGGTGACCGTGACGGCGTCCCCCGGCACGTCCGTGCGACCACCACGGAACGGCTACGACCGCCTGGGGCACGTCATCGCCACGGGCTCCAGCAGAGCGGAGGCCGTCCGCCGGATCCGTACCGCCGTGGACCAGGTCCAGCTGCTGGTCGACGAGGACAGCCCGGACGCCGTCAGCGACGAAGCGTCCCTGGCCCCGGCCCACTGAGGGACGACCATGACGCACACCTCGCTCATCGCGGCCCTGTCAGCCTGGGCGGACACCCGAGCCGACGACCAGGCGCTGACCTTCGTCGACAGTGCCGGGGCGGCGACCACCACCACGTACGGGCAGCTCGACTCGGGCGCTCGTACCGTGGCCGGCCACCTGCGGTCGATCGCCGAACCCGGCGACCGGGCGCTGCTGCTCTTCCCACCCGGCCTCGACTACGTCACGGCCTTCCTCGGCTGCCTCTACGCCAACGTGGTCGCGGTGCCGCTCTACCCGCCGGGCCCCCACGCGCGCCTCGACCGCGTCACCACCGTCGTGCGCGACTGCGGGGCCACCCACGCGCTGACCACCGCGAAGCTGGTCGAAGCGCTGTCGGGGCTGGCGACCGAGCCGGGCGGACCGGCGGTGCACCCGATCGAGGCGGTGCGGGCGCACGCCGCTCCGGTGGGCCCCCACCGGCCGGCGCCGGACGACCTCGCCTTCCTCCAGTACACCTCCGGATCGACGGGCGATCCCAAGGGGGTCATGGTCGGCCACGGCAACCTCACCGACAACCACCGGGCCATCGCTGCCGGCTTCGGGATCAACACCGACGACGTGGTGCTCAGCTGGCTGCCGATGTACCACGACATGGGACTCATCGGCACCACGTTGCTGCCGCTGTTCATGGGCGTACCGGCGATCCTGCTCGACACGTTCGCGTTCGTCCGGAATCCGCTGCGGTGGCCGGCGGAGGTGTCCCGCTTCAAGGCGACCCTCTCCGGTGGACCGAACTTCGCCTATCAGCTCCTGGCGGACCGCTTCGACGCCGGGCTGCTCGACGGGATCGACCTCAGCTCGTGGCGGGTCGCCTTCAACGGCGCGGAGCCGGTGGACAGGCGGACGATGGACGCGTTCTCCGCCGCGTACGCGCCGCTCGGGTTCGACCGCCGGGCGTTCTATCCGTGCTACGGCCTGGCGGAGGCGACGCTCTTCGTCAGCGGCCCCGAGGCGTCGACCGGCTACCGCGCCGGCACCTTCGACCGGCACGCTCTCGAGACGGGCCGGCTGACCGGGGCGACCGGAACAGCGGGGACGGACCCGGTCACGCTGGTCTCCTGCGGCACCCCGCCACCGGGTACGACGGTCGCCGTGCGCCGCGCGGACGGCGCACCCTGCGCGGCGGGCGAGGTCGGCGAGATCTGCGTGAGCTCCGGCGGGGTGGCCGCCGGGTACTGGGGCAGGTCCGACTCCGCCGCGACGTTCGCCGCCACCGTCGGCGGCAAGCAGGGGACGTTCCTGCGCACCGGGGACCTCGGCGCGATGTACGACGGCGAACTCTACGTCGCGGGGCGCCAGAAGGATCTGATCATCCGCGCGGGCCGCAACTACCACCCGCACGACATCGAGGCCGTCGCCACCGCGGGCGACGAGCACCTGCGCCAGGGCGGCGCCGCGGCGTTCCAACCGGAGACCGGTGACCAGCGGGTGGCGCTGGTGGTCGAGGCCTCCCGCAGCGGGCTGGCGCGGCTGCTCGCGGACCCCGCGCTGCTCACGTCGTTGACCGGCGGGCTGCGGCGTCGGGTGGCCACCGAGTGCGGGTTGGACCTCGACGACGTGGTCGTCGTCATGCCCGGCGCGATACCGAAGACCTCCAGCGGGAAGGTCCGCCGGCGTGCCACCAGGGAGCAGTTCGTCGATGGGCGGCTCAAGCTCGTCGTGCCGGCGGTCCCGTCCGTGGCGCCCGAGCGGGCCGCCGCCGACACCCACCCCGGCGACCGGTCCACCGCGGTGGAACAGCTCGTCCGGCGGTACGCGAACCTCGAAGGGTCCGAGTGGGACCCGTCGCTGCCGCTGGCGGCGCTGGGACTCGGTTCGCTGCGACTGATCGAACTCAAGGCGGCGGTCGAGCGGCTGGTGAACGGCACCCTGGACGCCGAGCTGTTCTTCGGCGACCGGTCGGTGGCCGAGCTGGTCGCCGCCGCCGCGAGCCCCGGCCCGGCCGCCGTGCCGCTGCCGACGGAGACCGGCGCGGTGAGCCCCGCCTCGGCCGGCCAGGTCGAGCTGCACTTCTACGACGAGGTGTCCCGCGGCAACCGGGCGAACAACCTGGCGATCGCCCTGCGCGTCTCCGGCCGCGTCGAGGAGGACCTGCTGCGTGCCGCGATCGACGAGGCAGTCGCTCGGCACCCCGCGCTGCGCACGACCCTCGGACCGCTCGGCTCCGGCGTCCAGACCGTGCACGAGCAGGGCACGGTCGACTGGGAGTGCCGGGCCTTCCCGGACGGCCCCGACGAGGCGGTACGCGCCTACCTGCACGACCGGGCCTACCGCCCCTTCGACCTGGTGAAGGGCCCGTTGGTGCGGGTGGGGGTGGCGTACCCGCCCGACGGCACGGTGCTCCTCGTGGCGTGTCATCACGCGGTCGTCGACCACTGGTCGCTCCAGCTCCTGCTCGCCGAGATCCTGCCCCGGATCACGGGCGGCGACGCCCCGCCGGCCACGGCGGGACCGGGCGCGGCGGACGCCACCGACTGGGCCCGGCTACAGCAGCAGGCGCGACTCGATCCCGACCGGCGCGACCGGGTCACGGCCCTGGCAGAGAAGTGGCGGCCACTGCGTGACCTCGTCCTCTTTCCGCAACGACCTGCTGGCGCCGGGTCGCCACGACGACGGCCGGCCCCGGACCGGCACCGGGCCGGCTGGATCGACTTCGAGGCCGACCCGGACGTCGTACGGATGCTCCACCGGCACGCGGCGCGGCGCGGCTTCACCCCCTTCGTCTCCCTGCTGGCCGCCTACGTCCAAGCCCTGCACGAGGTGACCGGCGAGCCCAGGATCGTGATCGGCGCACCGCATCACGGGCGCACCGACCAGCGCTTCGCCGGCACCGTCGGCTACCTGGTCAACATGGTGCCCATCCTCGGCGACCTGACCGACCGGCCCGAACCGCCGGCACTCGAGGAACGCCTGTGGCGGGAACTGCGGGCGGCACTGTCGACGGCGGACGTTCCCTTCAGCGACCTGGTCCGGGCACTCGCCGCGGATCGGCACGGCCAGAATCCGCTCTTCCAGGCGACGTTGACGCTCCAGCAGCCGGTGGACGGCGGCGACGTCGGACTGTCCGTGCCCTGGAGCCGACGGCGGCGACGGATCGGGTCCCACGACGTCGAGACGGTCGACGTGCCGCCCGTGGACGTCGCCTTCGCGACGAGCCTCTACGGCGCCCTCGACGCGGGCGGACTCGCGTTCCGCCTCGTCCACCAACGCAACCTCGTGTCCGCGGAGACGGCAGCCGAGGTGTGTCGGCGGGTCTCCGAGAACCTCGCCCGGCTGGTCCGACGGCCGTCCACACCACTCGCTCACGACCCGGTTCGACTCAGCTAAGGCGGAGATGATGACTGCTTCCGATGGTGCCGTCGGTAATCTGGTGGAGTCGTTCGACGAGGTCGTCCGACGTGACCCGGACAGCATCGCGGTGTGCTGCGGAGACCGGCGGATGTCGTACGCCGAGGTGGCCGCCCGCTCGACGGCGCTCGCCGCGGCGATCAGGGCGCGGGTCGACGACCCGTCGCGTCCGGTGCTGCTGTTCCTGCCGCGTTCGGTGGACATGGTGGTCGCGAGCCTGGCCGTGCTGCGGGTGGGCGCGGCGTACGTGCCGGTCGATCCGTCCACCCCCGCCGCCCGGCTGAGGCTGATCGTGGCGGACGCGGCGCCCTCGGTGGTGTTGACGACTCCCGAGCTGGCGGAGCTGCTGTCGCCGGACACCCCGGTGATGGGGCCGCAGGACGTCGCGGAGGACCGCGGCGACGACACCGGCGGGCGGTGCCCTGCCGGGTGGGACACCCGCGCCTACGTGATCTACACCTCGGGCACCACCGGGCGGCCGAAGGGCGTGGAGGTCAGCCACGGCAACGTGCTGCGCCTGATCCGGGCCACCCAGCCGCAGTTCGGCTTCGGCGCCGGGGACGTCTGGACGATGTTCCACTCGTTCGCCTTCGACTTCTCCGTCTGGGAGATGTGGGGCGCGCTGCTGTCCGGTGGCCGGCTGGTCGTCGTGGGACAGGACGTCGCACGGGACCCGGTGGCCTTCCGGGCGTTGCTCGCCGGCGAACAGGTGACGATGCTCAGCCAGACGCCCACCGCCTTCAACAGTCTGATGGCGCACGAGGTCTCCCAGCCCGACAGGCTGCCGCTGAAGTGGGTGGTCTTCGGCGGTGAGGCGCTGCGCTTCGGCGACCTCCGGCCCTGGGTAAGCAGGTACGGCGACCAGCAGCCGCAGCTGGTCAACATGTACGGCATCACGGAGACGACGGTCCACTCCTCGTACCGCAGGCTCCTGGCGGCCGACCTGACGAGCACGGCCAGCCTCATCGGTCGTCCGCTGGCGGACCTCGACTTCCTGCTCGGGGACGAGCAGGGCCGGCCGGTGGCCCCGGGCCAGACCGGCGAGATCATCGTGACCGGACCAGGGGTGGCGATCGGATACCTGGGCCGGCCCGGAGCGACCGCTGAGCGGTTCCTCGACCTGACCGTCGACGGCAGGCCCGTGCGGGGATACCGGTCCGGTGACCTCGCGCGGCTGACTCCCGACGGCGAGTACGAGTACCTGGGGCGGGCCGACGACCAGGTCAAGATCCGTGGCCACCGGGTCGAGCTCGGGGAGATCCACGCGGCGCTGACCGCGGTGCCCGGCGTCGGGCAGGTCGCGGTGACCGTCCGTCGGGCCCGCCCGCAGCGCAATCCGGTGGTGAAGCAGGAGGCGGTGTCCGGGCGGATCTCCTCGGTCCGCAGTCTCGTCCGCGCCGGGCAGCCGGCGTCGGGCGCCGGCAACGACCGGACGCAGATCGTCGCGTACGTGACCCACGACCCCGGCTGCGAGCTGGGCGAGATCCCGGAACTGCTGCGGGCGAGCCTGCCGTCGTACATGCTTCCGGCGTTCGTCGTCCCGGTGCCGGAGATCCCCGTGAACGCCAACGGGAAGGTCGACTTCACGCTCCTGCCCGCACCGACCCCGGCCAACCAGCTCCGGGCGCCGATGGCCACGGAGGCGGTCGCCGACGCATCGACGGCGACGGTGCAGCGGGCGATCTGCGCGCTCTTCGAGGAGGTGCTCGGCGTCGAGGGGGTGGGACCCGACGACTCCTTCTTCGGCATCGGCGGGGACTCCATCATCGCGGTGCAGCTGCGTGCGGCGGCGGCGAACCGCGGGATGACGCTGGACCTGGCCGACATCTACGAGCTGAAGACGCCCCGTGCGCTGGCCGCGTACGCGGTCACCACGGACGAGTCGGTCGACCCGCCGGTCGAGCCGTTCAGCCTCGTCGACCCGGCGGACCGGGCGCACCTGCCGGCCGACGCGGTGGACGCCTACCCGTTGGCCACCCTCCAGGCCGGCGTGCTGTTCCACAGCGCGTACGCCGAGGGCGTCAACATGTACTGCGACATCTTCATGTTCCGGTTGCGCGCCAGGTTCGACCACGACGCCATGAGCCGTGCGCTCGCGCGGGTGACCGAGCGCCACGAGATCCTGCGGACGTCGTTCCACCTGTCCGGCTTCTCGCAACCGCTCCAGGTCGTCCACGCGCGGGCCCGGACCCCGCTGAACGTGACGGACCTGAGCCGCCTCGACGAGGATCGGCAGCTGGCCGAGTTCGAGGCCTGGCAACGCCGGGAGATGAGCAACCCGTACGACTGGGCGCAGCCGCCACTGGTCCGGTTCACGGCGCACCTGCTCGGCCCGGACGAGTTCATGTTCTCCATGAGCTTCCACGACACGATGTTCGACGGGTGGAGCGAGACGTCACTGCTCGCGGAGATCCTCGTCGACTACTGGCAGGACCTGCAGGGCATCGCGTCGCACGACCGTGCCCTGCCCGTCCGCCGGTACGCCGACTTCATCGCCGAGGAACAGGCCGTGCTCCGCGACGAGACGGTCCGGGAGTTCTGGCGGCAGGAACTGGCCGACGTCGAGCCGAGCCTGCTGCCCCGCCTCGCCCGGGGCTCCGGCGCCGTCCACGAGGGGCGGATGGGCTTCCTCAGCGTGGACCTCCCGGCGGAACTCTCCGACCGCCTGCACCAGCTCGCCGCCGCCTGCGGGGTGTCGGTCAAACACGTGGTGATGGCCGTCCAGGCGCGGGTGGTGATGGCGCTCACGGGACGCGACGACGTCGTGCTGGGCGTCGCCGCCAACGGGCGGATCGAGGAGGAGGGCGGCACCGAGGTCATCGGCCTGCACCTCAACCTCGTACCCTTCCGGTTCCGGCCGCGGGGTCGCACCTGGCGCGACCTGATCGCGGCGACCAGCGACAAGGAGCGGGAACTGCTGCCGGTGCGGCGCTTCCCGCACGCCGAGATGCTCCGGCTCGCCGGCGTACCCGAGCTGACCGACATCATGTTCAACTACACCCACTTCCACGGCTACGAACGGCTCGCCCACGCCACGGGCATCGAGGTGGTCGACGGCTTCGGCTACATCCAGACGAACTTCACCCTGCGGGCCGAGTTCAACAAGGACCCGTTCAGTCGACTGCTCACGCTCGACCTCGAAGCGAACATGGAGCGGATCTCGGAGGACCAGCTCCACGAGGTGGCGGACATCTTCCTGCGGGCGCTGACCAGCGTCGTCGACCAGCCCGACGACGAGCCGACCCAGGTCGCGCTGCTCGGTGAGCAGCGGTACCGGGCGTTGGTCGAGATCTCACGCGGGCCGGTCGAGCCGGCGACGGCGACGGGCTTCCTCGAACGGATGGCCCATTCGGTGGAGACGTTCCCCGACGAGGTGGCCGCCGTCTGCCACGGCCGCGAGATCACCTACCGGGAGCTCGCCGCGCACGTCGAGCGGGCGGCCGGATGGTTGCGCGACCGGCAGGTGGGCCACGGCACCGTGGTCGGCCTGGCCAGCGGCCGGAACATCGACTACCTCGTCGTCACCCTCGCCATCCTCCGCCTCGGCGCGGTGTACCTGCCGCTGCCGCAGGTCCCGGCCGCACGCGTCGCCCGAATGGTCCAACGGGCGGAGGCGAGGCTGGTGGTGTGCGACGAGACGCACCGCGCCGCGCTGGCCGCGATCGATGAGATCGAGCTGGTCGATCTGGCGGACGTCCTCGCCGCCGCCGGCACGCCGGCCGCGCTCGGCCCCGCACCGGACGGCCGGGACAGCGCGTACATCCTCTTCACCTCGGGATCCACGGGCGACCCCAAGGGCGCCCTGATCCGGCACGACGGCATGCTCAACCACATCGACGCCAAGATCCAGCAACTGGACCTGCGGCCCGGCGACCGGCTGGCCCAGGACGCCGCCGCCACCTTCGACATCTCCGTCTGGCAGCTCCTCGCGCCACTCGCCGTCGGCGCCACGACCGTGATCTACCCGGACGAGATCGGTCAGGACGCGGCGTCGCTGCTGCGGGCCGTGGCCGAGGACGGGGTCACCGTGCTGGAGGTGACGCCCTCCGTGCTCAACATCATGTGCGCCGAACTCGCGTTCTACGGCGTCGACGCGTTCCCCCCGTTCCGCCTGCGCTGGGTCGCCTCGCAGGCGGAGACGCTGACCCCGCAGTCCGCCAACACGTTCCGCCGGCTGCTGCCCGGGGTGGGGCTGCTGAACATGTGGGGGGCGACCGAGACGTCCGACGACGTCCTGCACCACCTCGTCGCGGCGGACGTCGACGAGCGGGACGCCTCCGTCCCCCTCGGCCGGCCCGCGCGCAACACCGCCCTGTACGTGCTGGACGGCGCCCGGGAGCCGGTGCCCACCGGCACGCCGGGCGAGCTGTACGCCGGCGGCGTCTGCGTCGGCGGCGGCTACGTCAACGACCCCGACCGGACCGCCGCGGTCTTCGTCAGCGACCCCTTCGCGGGCGACGGGGACGGCGTCATGTACCGCACCGGTGACCGCGGCCGCCGGCTGGCGGACGGCTCGCTGGAGTTCCTCGGCCGGACCGACAACCAGCTCAAGATCCGAGGGAACCGGGTCGAACTCGACGAGGTCGGTCGCGCCCTCGCCGGCGTCGAGGGCGTCCAGGAGAGCGTCGTGATCGTCCGGCGGTCCGCCGACGGCGGCAAGCAACTCGCCGGGTTCTTCGTACCGGAGGTGGTCTCCGGCGGCGGTGCGACCGAGGGCTCCCTGGTCCGCCGGGACCTGCGGCCCGAGGAGGTGCGCTCCGGGCTCAGCCAGGTCCTGCCCCGCAACGCCATCCCGGACTTCCTCGTCCGCATCGATGAGTTGCCGCGGACGAGCCACGGCAAGGTCGACACCCGCGCGCTGGCGGCGACGGCCCTGTCCCCGGTCGACGAACCGACCGGGGAGAGCTCCGCCCCGATGACCTCGACGGAGGAGGCCGTCGCCGAGATCTGGGCCTCCGTGCTCTCCGGCCGCCGGCCCGGGCCCCAGGTCAGCTTCTTCGATCTGGGCGGCCACTCCCTGCACGCGACGCAGGTCCTCGCCCGGCTGGGGGACCGCCTCGGGGTCCGCCTGCCGATCCGGGAGCTGTTCGAGAACCCGACGCTGCGGGGTTTCGCCGCCCGGGTCGAGGCGGCGCTGACCGACGACCGGGAGTCGGAGGTGCCGATCCCGGCGAGGCCCGCCGGCCTGCGGGAGTTCCCGCTGTCCATGGCGCAGTCGAGCCTCTGGTACCTCGACCAGCTCGACTCCGACGGCGCCTACACCGACGGGTACCTCCTGCATCTGCGTGGTGACCTCGACGTGACGGCGCTGCGGGCGGCCGTCGACCGGCTCGTCGCGCGCCACGAGGTGCTGTCCAGCCGGATCGTCGAACGCGACGGCGTGCCGCTGCTGGTCGTGGATCCCGATGCGAAACCGCGCCTGCGGGTCCGGGAGGCCACCGACGCGGTGGTCGCGGAGGGGGACACCGAGGCGATGCTGGAGTACGTCCGGCAGCGGGCGACGCGGCGCATCGACCTCGGTGGCGTGCTGACCCGGGCCACCCTGTACCGCTTCGCCGACCGGGACCACGTGCTCGAATGGACGAGCCACCACGTGGTCACCGACGGCTGGTCCAACGAGCTGATCCTGCGGGAGATCGCCGAGTCGTACGCGGCCCACCGGGCGGGACGGGAGGCGGACCTGGCCCCGCTGCCGATCCAGTACGGCGACTACTCCCGCTGGCAGCAGGACTACCTCGAATCGGCGCCGGCCCGACGTGACGGCGACTTCTGGCGGTCCTACCTGAAGGGCTACGACGGGGAACTCGCCCTCGCGACCGACCTGGAGCGGACCGAGGACCGTACGCGCACCGCGGGCCGGCACCGCCGGGAGTGGGACGAGACCTTCTCCGCCGAGGTGCGGGCGTTCGCGCAGCAGCACAACGTCACCCTCTTCATGGTCGTGCACGCCGTCAGCGCGGTGCTGATGGCCAAGCTCGCCCAGCAGTCGGACGTGGTGATCGGCGCGGCCGTCGCCGGCCGGCACCCGGCGGAGACGAGGGACCTCGTCGGCTTCTTCGCCAACACCGTGCCGTTCCGCTACCAGGTCGACGCGGAGCACGGCGCGCGGGCCGTCATCGCATCGGTCCGGGACAGCGCCCTGAACGCCCTGGACCACCAGAGCCTGCCGTTGCAGAAGATCGTGGACCTCGTGGGAGCACCGCGTCGCCCCGGGGTCAACCCACTGGTGCAGGTCGTGGTCTCCGTCGCCCGGTCGATGCACGGTGTCGCCGCGCTGCCGGGCCTGGACACGAGCGTGACCCCGCTGGGCGCGCAGACGAGTCGCTTCGACCTGTTGCTGCACTTCACCGACGAGGACCGGATCGGGCTGACCATCGAGTACGACCGGTCGCTGTTCACCCCGGAGGCCGTCGACCGGCTGGCCGGGGCGGCCGACCGGCTGCTGAGGTTCTTCCTGGGCAGCCCGGACCGGCCGGTGGAGGAGGCGACGCTCGTCGACGACGAGGACCGCGGGGCGCTCGGGGAGATCTGGCGGGAGGTGAGCGGCCAGTCGCTGGAGATCGACCACCGCGCGACGGCGGCACTCATCGACTCCCCGCACTGGGACGCGTACGTGTCGCGGGTCGAAGCGGCAGGGCTGATCGTCCCGCTGGTGCTCGCCCTGTGAGGACCGGCGGGACGAGACCTGGGGAGAGAAGCTCATGACGTCGACCGATTGCGCGCAACGGCTGCGTCGGCGGCTCGCCGGACGCCGCGACGTGTCCACACCGGAGGTCGGCCCGGCCGCCACCGCACCGGTCACCGCCGACAACCTGGTCGCCGCCTTCGACGAGGTCGCCGACCGGCACCCCGACCGGGTCGCCGTCCGCTGCGACCGGCAGGCCCTGACGTACCGGGAGCTGGCCACCGCCTCCCGGGCCCTGGCCGGCCGGATCGCGCCGGTCGCGCCGCCCGACCGGCCCGTCGGCGTGCTGCTGCCGCGCTCGGCGCGGATGATCGTGGCGGCGCTGGCGGTGCTCCGCACGGGTGCCGCGTACCTGCCGCTCGACCCGGAGGCGCCCGCCGCCCGCACCGGCACGATCGTCGGTGACGCGGCGCCGTCCCTGGTGATCACCACGGGTACGCTGGCCGGCTCCCTGCCCGCGACGGTCGCGGCTCTCCTGCTCGACGCGCCGGACGGCGGCGAGGAGCAGCCGGACCCGCCCGCCGCGCCGGGCCGCCCGATCGCGCCCACCGACCGGGCGTACGTCATCCACACCTCGGGCACGACCGGCCGTCCCAAGGGAATCGAGGTCTCCCACGCCAACGTCCTGCGCCTGATCGGCACCACGCAGCCACTGTTCGGGTTCGGGCCCGCAGACGTGTGGACCATGGCGCACTCGTTCGCCTTCGACTTCTCCGTGTGGGAGATGTGGGGGGCGCTGCTCACCGGCGGGTGTGTGGTCGTCGTCGAGGGCGAGGTCATGCGGGACCCGGTCGCCCTGCGGCGCCTGCTGCGGGCGGAGCGGGTCACGATGCTCAGCCAGACGCCCACCGCCTTCAGTTCGCTGGCGGCCCAGGAGGACGAGTACGACGACCGGCTGCCGCTGCGGTGGGTGGTCTTCGGCGGTGAGGCGCTCCGGTTCGCAGATCTGCGGTCATGGGTCGCCAAGTACGGCGACGCCGCGCCCGAACTGGTCAACATGTACGGGATCACCGAGACCACCGTCCACGCGTCGTACCGCCGGATCCTCGCCTCCGACCTCGCCAGCACGACCAGCCTGATCGGCGCGCCACTTCCCGACCTCGACTTCGTGCTGTGGGACGAGGACGACCGGCCGGTCGCCGACGGTGAGGTCGGGCAGATCGTCGTCACGGGCGCGGGCGTGGCCCTCGGCTACCTGGGGCAGCCGGAACTCACCGCGCAGCGGTTCGTCACCGTCACCGACGCGCAGGGCCGGCCCGTGCGGGGATACCGCTCCGGGGACCTCGCCCGGCGGACGCCCTCCGGCGAGTACGAGTACCACGGGCGCAACGACGACCAGGTCAAGATCCGCGGCTACCGCCTGGAGCTGGGGGAGGTGCACGCCGCCCTGCTCGCCCGGCCCGGTGTGCGGCAGGCCGCGGTGGTGCCGCACACCGCACCCGGCACGGGAACGCGGCTGGTGGCGTACGTCGTCGGTGACGGTGACGCCGGCCCGGCAGAGCTACGCTCCTGGATGGAGGGTCGACTTCCGGGGTACGCCGTTCCGTCCGCGTTCATTTTCGTCGACACGCTGCCGCGAACCGCCAACGGCAAACTCGACCGGGCAGCCCTGCCCGACCCAGGTCCTGTCCTGACGCCACACGTGCCCGCGGGCGTCGACGACGTCACGCGGTCCCTGCTGGCGATCCTGGCCGAACTGCTGCCCGGCACCGAGGTCGACCCGGACACCGACTTCTTCCGGCAGGGCGGGAACTCCCTGCTGGCGACCCGCCTGCTGGCCGCCGTACGCCGGCAGTTCGGTGTCGTCGTCCCGCTGCGCGACTTCCTGAGGGCGCCGACGGTACGAGCGGTGGCGGGCGCGGTCCGCCGGGCCCGGCCGGCCGGACCGGGTGCGGCGTCCCGCCGCCCGGTCGACCTGTTGCCGCTCGGAGACTCCGCGGCGGGCCGGGCGCCCGTGGTGGCGCTGCCCGGCGTCTTCGGGATCGCAGCCTCGATGGCGCGGCTGTCGACGCACGTCCGGGGCCGCCCGTTCTACGCCCTGCACACCCGGGACCTCCTCCGGGCCCAGGACGGCACGCCCTCCTCCGCCGCCGCCGCGCAGGCGTGCCTGACCGAGCTGCTGCCCGTCGCCGATCCCGGGATCCATCTCGTCGGACATTCCCTGGGTGGGGCGATAGCGCTGCACCTCGCCCACGCGATGCGGGCCGCCGGCCGCCAGGTGCGGAGCATCACCCTGCTCGACGCGCCGAGCCCGCGCTGTCTCCACCAGCGCCTCTCCGAGGATGACCGGACCCAGCTGGTCGCCTTCCTCTCCGACGTGGCCCTCGCGTTTCCCGAGCACACCCGCCGGTGGCGCGAGCTCTCCCCGCAGTCCGCCGCCGGGTTGGCCGACACGGAACTGCTGCGGTGGGCCGCCTCCACCGCGGCACCCGCACTGGCTGCCACGATCGGCGGGCTCGCCCACGCCTTCGAGGACTACCGGACGATGGGACGGATCATGGCAGAGCCGGCGCCTGCACTGGCCGTGCCCGCACTGCTGCTGGTGGCGGGCCTGGAGAGGTCCACCGACGACGACGGGCACACCGGGGGCTGGCACCTGGTGCTGCCGAACCTGACCCGGACGGTGGTGGCCACCAGCCACGAGGGCATGTTGCGTGACCCCGGAACGGCTACCGTCGCCGAGGCAATGACCGAATTCCAGCGCCAGCAGGACAAGACGGAAGGAAACCCGAGTTGACCCGGGAACCGGCTGCGAGCGCAGCGTTCCGCCCACCGCGACTGGCCCGGATCCTCGTCGGCGGTTCCGGCGTGATGAGCCTGGCCAACGGCGTGACGATTCCCTTCCTCGCCATCTACCTCCGCAACGAACTCGGCCTGTCCGTCTCGACGGTCGGCCTGGTCATCGGCTCCTCCGTCCTGTTCGGCATCTCCGGCGGGTTCCTCGGCGGCGCGCTCTCCGACATCGTGGGACGCCGCCGGGTCCTGCTCTCCTGCCTGCTGGTGGTGATCGGCAGCTTCGTCGGGTTCTACTTCGCCCGCGACGCCGTGACGGCGTTCGTCTTCAACGCGTCCATGGCGTTCGCCACCAGTGCCTTCAGCCCGGTCGCGAAGGTCCTCATCAGCGACCTGCTTCCCGTCGCGCTGCGGGTGAAGTGGTTCTCCTACCAGTACCTCGCGATCAACGCCGGCTACGCCGTCGGCCCGCTGATCGGCCTGGCCCTCGGGTTCACCGGCGCCCGGATCTCCTTCCCCGCCGCCGCCGTCGTGTACCTGGTCTACCTCGCCGTCCTCTGGGCGGCCACGCGGCAACTGCCCCGACCGTCCATGAGAGACAGCGGGCTGACGACGCTCGGCCGCAGCACGGGCGCCATCGTCCGGGGACTGGGCGAGTCGGCCCGGGCGGTGATGTCGGACCGCCGCCTGCTCCTCCTGCTCATCGGCGCGATCCTGTTGGAGACGGTGCACAGCAGGATCTCGGTGCTGCTCGCCCAGAACTTCGTCATCGACTTCGCCGAGAGCGCCCGGGTGCTCGCCGCGGTCATGACCACCAACGCGGTGGCGGTGATCGTTCTCCAGCTCTTCGCCGCCGGCTACGTGCAGCGCTACAACCCGCTGAACGCCATCACCCTCGGTGGGATCCTCACCTTCGTCGGGATGGCCGGCTTCGCGATCTCCGAGCAGATGTGGCACTACATCGTGGCGATGGTGGTGTTCACCGTGGCCGAGACCCTGATCGTGCCGTCGGAGTTCGCGCTCGTCGACCGCATCGCGCCCGAGGAACGGCGCGGGGCCTACTTCGGCGCACAGACCTTCGCGCAGGTCGGCGGCTTCACCGGACCGTTCCTCGGCAGTCTCGTCCTCGCGTCCTTCGGCGGGCCGGTCATGTTCCTCGCCATCGGCTCCCTGGCGTTGGTGAGCGTCGTGCTCTACCTGCTGGTCGGCCGGCGCATCCCCGACCTGAGCCGCCATGACTCCCTCCCGGAGGCGGAGACCGAAAAGGCGTCATGAGAGCCGCGGCGGGCCTCCTGCGCCTGGCCGCCTGGCCGAGCAGTCGTGCGCTCCGGAGAACCCGGGTGCTTTCCATGGCGGCCCTGCACGGGACCGTCGACATCGACCGCGACGAACGCGGCATCCCGTGGATCCGTGCGGGCGACGAGCGCGATCTCTACGTGGGCGTCGGGGTCGCCATGGCGTACGACCGGCTGTGGCAGATGGACGTCCTGCGCCGGCGGGCGGCCGGGCGACTGGCGGAGGTGTTCGGCGCTCGTGCCGCCGGTTCGGACGTCCTCGCCCGTACCCTCGCCTTCGAGCGGGCCGCCCGCCAGAGCGAGGCCCTGCTCTCACCGCCTGCCCGCGCCAACCTCGCGGCCTTCGCCCACGGGGTCGACACCGCGGTACGCCGGATGCGGCGCCGCGGGCAGCTCCCGCCCGAATTCCACCTCCTGAGGTACCGGCCCGGCCCGTGGTCGGTCGGCGACTCGCTGGTCATCGTCAAGCAGCTCGGTTTCCACCTGGGCCGCAACCTGCAGCAGGAGGTCTTCCGTAGCCGGCTGCTGGCGGAGCGACCGGACCTCGTCCGCAGCTTCCTGGCGCCGAAGTACCCGCCCGGCGGCAGCATCACCATCAGGGCCGACGCCCCGGCGGGGCCGGCGGCACGACGCGGCGACACCGCGCTGCTCTCCGCGGTCGGCGCCGCCCACCTCGGCGACCTCTTCGCGGGCCGGCAGGGGAGCGGTTCGAACGCGTGGGCGGTGTCCCCGGCCAGGTCCGCCACCGGCTTCGCCGCGCTGGCCAACGACCCGCACATCCTGTTCACCCAGCCGAGCCTCTGGTACCAGCTGGGACTGGACCTCGACGGCGAACGCGCGTACGGGGTGACGGTGCCGGGCGTGCCCGGACTGGTGATCGGCGCCAACCCGGATCTCGCGTGGGGGGTGACCAACTCCACCATCGACACCCAGGACCTGGCCGTGGGGGAACGGCCGGACCCGACGGGAGAGCCACGGTGGTCACAGAGCGGCGTCGTCCGGGTGCGCGGCGGGACCGAGATTCCCGTGCGTGCCTCGGGCGGGACGGGATACGTCGACCTGCCGGGTCCAGGCGGTGCGGAAGTGGAGCCGGTGGCCCTGTACTGGAGTGGTCTGCACCCGTCCACCGAGGCCGAGAGCTGCCAGCGGATGTGGCGGGCGCGCGACTACCCGGCGTTCCGCGAAACCCTGCGGGGTTTCGGTGTGCCCGTGCTCAACCTCGTCGTCGCGACCCGGGACGGCACGGTCGCGCTGCGGGCGGCCGGAATCGTGCCCCGCCGGGACCGTCGGGAGGGCCTCGCCCCGGCCGGCGCGGCCGAGGTGGCCGCTCGCTGGAGCAGCACGCTCGGGTTCGACGAGCTACCGGAGGTCGTCGATCCGCCAGCGGGCTTCGTGGTCAGCGCCAACCACCAGATCCTGCCCGACGGGGTCGCCCCGCACCTGGGCAGCGACTGGGGCGGACCGTACCGGGCCGACCGGATCGAGGAACTGCTGACGGCGATGCCGACGGCCCTCCCGGGCGACTTCGGCGCGTGGCAGATGGACCTGCGCAACGGCCGGGCACAGCGCATCCTGCCCACCCTGCTGAAGGCGCTCGACGAGCATCCACCGGAGTCGCCGCTGGCCGTGTTCGGCCATCAGTCGCTGGCCACCTGGGACGGCAGGGACGACGTCGATCAGGCCGCACCTCTGGTCTTCGGGGCGCTGGCCCGGGTGTTGACCGAGCGCTGGATCACCAGCCGGCTCGGTGCGGCCGTCGCCGACGCCATGACCGACACCACCCTCCAGGTGGATCACCTGGTCATGGACGCGGACGCCCGCCGGCGGCTCGGCGAGACGGAGGAACTGCCGGTCGTCGTCGCCGACGCCCTCACCGAGGCGGCGCGTCGACTCGCCGACAGGTTCGGCGACGACCCCGCCGGCTGGCGCTACGGCAGGTTGAACCGGATCGCGGACCAGCATCCCCTGGCCGCGGTGTCGGACACGCTGCGTTCGCTGTACGGATCGCCCCCGACCCCGGTGGGCGGCGGCGGGCAGAGCGTCTGCCTGATGTATCCCGACCGCGACGGCCAGGTGGTCGAGGGTGCGCCGTGGCGCTTCGTCGTCGAGTTCGGCCCCTCCGGCAGCACCCGCATCCGCGACGTGCTCCGCCACGGCAGCTCGGGCAATCCCCTCTCGCCCCATTACGGGGATCAGACGCCGGCGCACGCCGAGGGGCGGCTGTACGAGGTGCGCCTCGACAGCCTGCCGGAGGTGCGTAGACGCCTGACCCTGGCGCCCCGGACGGCGGGATGGTCGGATCGTGCCCGTCGAGGGGTGTCGTCGCCGCGCATGAACTCATCGAGCGGGTCCGCTCCGGCAAGATCCGCTGCCGGATCGAACACGACTACCGCGAGCTGAAGACCGGCCTTGGCCGGGGACCACTTCGGAGGCGGTCCCCGTCCTGGCCACGTACCGGATCGCCATGACGATCTCCCGCAGCGAATGCACCTCACACCCACGACGCGATCAACGAAGCAACCCGCCATCGCCACAACCGGACGTGAATCAACCACTACACGGATCAGATGCCTCTTGAGGCATCATGTGATCATGCATCCTGCGCACACGCAACGCCCGTATCGCCTTCGTTTCGATTGGGGTCTCTCCGGTGCTCAGGCGACCGGAGAGGACGCCGACGTGGTGGTGGTCGTCGACGTGCTCTCGTTCACGACCACCTTGAGCGTCGCTATCGAGGCCGGTATGGAGGTTCTGCCGTATCGCTGGAATGACGGGAGCGCTGCGCGTCATGCCGCCGAGCGGCAAGCCGTACTCGCGGTCGGCCGCTTGGCAGCCGGGCCGGGAGAGATCAGCCTGTCGCCGGCGACCATCCGTGCGAACGCGTCCGTGCCGCGCATTCTGCTGCCCTCGCCGAACGGGTCCACCATCTCCCTGCTGACCGGCGCACGCGGGACGGTGGTCGTCGGTGCGGCATTACGCAATTTCTCCGCGGTCGCGCGTTGGATCGCGCATTCCGATGCGTCGCGCGGTCGTACGGTGGCGGTCATCGCCGCGGGTGAGAGATGGAGCGACGGCAGTCTGCGGCCAGCGGTCGAGGATTTGTGGGGTGCCGGGGCCATCATTCGGTCACTTCAGGCCGCCGGGCTCGTGGACGCCTCGCCGGAAGCGGAGGTTGCGGCGGCCGCCTATACCGCAGTCGAGAAGGACGTGCCAGCCGTGCTGCGGTCTTGTGCAAGCGGCCGGGAACTCATTGAGAAAGGCTTTGCGGAAGATCTGGAAATTGCCGCCGAGATTGATCAGTGCCCCGGCGTCCCGGTTCTTTCCGACGGAATATTCGTGGCGGCAGGCGCCTGACTTCGTATCCTCGGGTAATCACGCTGGCCGGCGCAGCGAGTTGACGACGACGTCTGGCGTCGATCCGCCCGGCCAAGGCACTCAGCTCTTTTACTGTGAGCATCCCGCGTCGACAAAAGCATGATCATCCCGAGCTGTGGGCGTCCTCACCTCAAACATCCACTCAGGATGATCGCAGAGACGCCACGACCCCCACCAATCTCGAAGAGCCCGCGCGGCTGGCCAGGTGACCGTCGACAGATTGCCTTGGCCTGTGCTGTTCGATCTGGATCATGGTGGGGTGCCTGGTCGG
Organism: Micromonospora sp. DT62; assembly: GCF_049847285.1. NCBI lineage: Bacteria > Bacillati > Actinomycetota > Actinomycetes > Micromonosporales > Micromonosporaceae > Micromonospora > Micromonospora sp. DT62. Next base: position 403,357 of record NZ_JBNCOB010000003.1, on the reverse strand, counting down.
CGTTGGTGGTGGAACTGTTCGAGCGGCTCGCCCGGTTGGAGGCCTGGATCGTTGAGCTGGGGCGGTACAACGCCGGGTTGCGGCTCCGGGCGGGGTGGACGACCCGGTGGGGTGCGGCCGGTCAGCGTCTGCTGGCCGCCCAAGACCCGGCCGATACCGCCCGTGCCGACCGCCGGGCCGGGGTCGAGGCTCAGGTACCGGCCAAACAGACTGGCCTGTTCCGCCAGGCTGCCCTGGTCGCGGTCAGGTGCCACCAGCACGAGACGTCGAAGACCGGCCGGAGATGACGGCGCTCGCACGGCGGATGCGCGACCGCGTCGACACCGGCGGCCTCGGCGGGGTACGCCGGGAGGCGGCGACCACCTGCGCTTCGTGGTGGATCCGGGGTCCCCGTTCGGCAACGACACGGTAGAGCGGCAGTTTCGCATCAGCAAGATTTGACAGAGGGTGTCCGCGTGCTTACGCATCCTCGATGGGCCCTGGCGATTCACGCTGGTCCGCTCCTCGCCACTGCAGCCGCCTCATCACGAACGCCCCGCGGGCGCAAACACGGAGATCGACGCACTCCCTTACGTAGCGAAGTCGGGGGTTGCTGGCCCGAGAGTGCTGCGGTACGTTCACGTCCGCCACAAGGATCAATTGGATGTGGTTGCATTAAGGGAGTTCTGCTACGCCATCGGGGAAGACTTGTTCGATAACATTTCGCTTGCACTTTCCGGAGAAAGGCCGACCGTCGAGCTTCTGGCCGATTTTGTGGAAATCGGTCTGGTGCGCGGCGAATACATATTCCGGGATCTGCAGCTGTATCCCACCGCATCAGCCGCCCAAGAGGGGTTGTTCGCCTATCTGGACCTTCTGTTCGGATTGGCGCCCCGCCGGGTGGTCTACCGGACGATGGAGGTGACGGTCGCCGAGGCGAACGTCCTGGCAGGGGCCGAAGAGATCCTCCACGAGGACAACCAGCTGATGGGGCTACGCGGCATCCGCCGACACATGCGTCATCCCGCCAGCCTGTCGGCCGAGCTGGCCGTGCTGCGGGAGATCCACCGGAGGCACGACGGCCTCACGGTCATCGCCCCCTTCGTCACTTCGGCCGACGAGTTCCGCTGGTTCCGCGACAGGGTGCTCGATGAGGTCGGCGATTGTCGGGTGGGGACGATGCTGGAGACGCCCGCCGCCGTGCTCGACGCCGAGACGCTCGCCACGGCCGGTGCCGAGCACTTCGTCGTCGGTACCAACGACCTCGGCAGCCTGCTGGCGGCCCGGGCGCGGGTGCCCGGCGGCACCACCGAGCTGGGCCCCGGGATGGTCCGGGCGCTGAATCTCATCCGGGACGTCTGCGACGGCTACCGCTGCGAGATGCACGTCGCCGGATATCTGACCCCACCTCTGGTGGAAGCGGCGGCCAAGGCCGGCGCCGAGAGCTGCGTCGTGCACTACGCCGATCTGCCCCGGCTGCTCGGGGACGACTACGCGCACCTTCCGGACCTGCAGCACCTCGCCGACGTCAAGCGGCGCACGCGTGCGGCGATCGACGCTCAGAAGACCGGTCCCGACGGCGAAAGGCAGAGCTCTTCATGTGCGGTCTAGCTGGAGTGGCGGTTGTGGGGTCGACCGTGGACCGGTGCAACCCGGCCGACGTCGCGGCGGTGAACTCCATGCTGGCTTCGCTCACCCGCCGCGGTCCCGACGGTCGGGGCATGGTGCAGGATGACGCGGCGATCCTTGGATTCACCCGGCTCGCACTGGTGGCACCCCAGGACGGCGATCAGCCGTTCACCTCGGCAGACGGCCAGGTCGTGCTCATGGCCAACGGTGAGGTCTACAACCATCGGGAGCTCGAGGCGTCGATGCCGGACGTCCGCCTCCGTACCAAGTCCGACTGCGAGGTTCTCCTACACCTCTACGAGCGCAAGGGCCTGGCCTTTCTCGATGACGTCCGGGGGATGTTCGCCCTGGTCGTGCACGATCGGCGCAGCGGGCGGGTGATCTTCGCGCGGGACCGCTTCGGGATCAAGCCGATCTACCACGCCGTACAGGACGGCCGCCTGGTCTTCGCCTCGGAGCTCAAGGCCCTCGGCCGCTCGGGCTGCGTGCCGATGCGCTTCGACTGGGAGGCTGCCCTGCACAAGCGGCTGCTGACCGCGGAGCCGTCGTTCGACCGCAGCGCACTCGACTCGTTCGTGACCGGCGTGCACGCCACGCCGGCAGCGACCATCGAGGTCTTTGACCTGGCCAGTGCGACGATGACGGCGCACCGGTACTGGCAACTGCCCAACTTCGCGGGCACGGGACCGGCGACCGATCCGGACCTCGATTTCGTCGCGGAATACCGCCGCCTGGTCGCGACCTCGGTGGAGGAGTGCGCCACGGCCGACGCCGACGTCGGCCTTCTGCTGAGCGGTGGCCTCGACTCGGCGGCGGTGGCCGTACTCGCGGCGCGGGCCGGCAAGGCCGTCACCGGCTTCGCCGCGGTGACGCCCGGCACGTTGCTCAACGGAGACGCCGAGGCAGCTCAGCGAGTCGCCGAGTACATCGGCATGGATCTCAGGATGGTGATGCTGCCGCCGGCCCGGCATGCCACCCCGGCCGAGTGGCTGCAACTGCTCGCGGGAACGGAGACGCCGTTCTGCAGCGCAGAGCAGTGGTACAAGAACCACCTGTACGTCGAGGCCAGGCGCACGAACCCGGCGTTGAAGGCGATGCTTCTCGGCCAGGCCGCCGACGAGTTCAACGGTGGATACACGACGGCCTTCGCGGGCGACGGCGGTTGGCCTGCGTTCCAGCAGGCGCTGCAGCAGATGGCCAAGTCGACGCGGCTGCTGCGCGACGGACGGTTGCGCGCCTGGGATGCCGGGACAGGCTCATACCTGCGCTCGGTCAGTCGCGGTACGGCTGAGGAGAACTATGCCGACTTCGTGCGCACCAAGTACGAGGACATCCAGCAGTACAACAACTGGCACGAGGACCGGATGGCCGCGATGCACGGGGTGGAGGCGCGCGTCCCCTTCCTCGACCACCGGATCGTCGAGCTGACCGGCGCGATCCCCGCCGCCCGGCACGCCGACCTGCTGTGGGACAAGGCGATCGCGCGGCTGGCGTTCCGCGACGTCCTGCCCGCCGGGCTGGCCGATCGTCCCAAGATCTCGTTCTACCGCGGTACGGGCGAGGAACTTGTCCGCCGGCAGACCATCGCCATGCTCAGCGCCGACGGAGGCGCGTTGCTGGAGCGGGCGCTCGACAGCACCGGAGGCAAGGAACACCTGGATTCGGACAGCGTCTTCTCGGCGCTCGACCGCGCCGCAGCCGGTGACCGTACCGTCGATGTCGACGTCCTGCTGCGCGTGGTCAACATGGGTCTGCTCGACGAGATCGTCTCCAGCGGCTTCTCCGACTACCGGCTCGAGCCGCTGGACTACCCGGCGGACGAACCGAAGCTGGCCACGGGCGATGTGGGCCGCGCGCGGCACACGATCTTCACGGAACTGCTCGGTGGCACGGACATCCACGTCGAGACGGCGTCCGGCATCGACTTCGCGGTCGACGACGCGGGACTGACGCTCGTCATCGTCGATGGCGAGATCGAGTACGCCGTCGAGCCCGGACAAGGGTGGATCGTCGAGGCTCTGCAGAAAGCGGTCACCCCCACGGGTATCGGCGAGTTGATCGACAGTTGCGGGCCGGCGCCACGGGAGGACGTCGAGGGGCAGATCGACGAGATGCTCGGGGCCGGTCTGCTGCGTACCGTGGCGGTCGCGGCATGAACACCGATCTGGTGCAGCGGCTGTCGCTCTTCAATGACCACCTGCCCGGGGACCCGACTGTGTTCGAGGGCGGCTCCACGGTGCGGGGATGGGCCAACAAGCACAGCGACCGCGACTGGTACGCCATCCTTCCCACCGTTCACGAACCGCATGCACCCGACGTCCGTCGCGTCCCCTGCGGAGAGGCACCCGGCTGGGCCTACCGGTTGCCGGTCGTCACCGCGGACGGTGTGGTCGACACGCAGATCTGGTCCGCGACCCAGGTGGAGTGCCTGGTAGCGGCGATGGCACTTGAGCGCCTGCACGGCGGCGTGGCGGCCGGAGAACTGAGTAACGCGGAGGTCGACTTTCTCGGCCGGTTGTGGCACGGCAGGGCGATCAGTGGTGAGCCGGAGGTGGCGTCCTGGCAACGCCGGCTGCGCGAATCGGCCGCCCGGCAGATCATGGCGGCACGGTGCCTGCGGTTGGCAGACAACGCGATCGACGACGCCGTGGGTCAGTGGGAGGCCGACGACATCCGGAGCGCCACACTCGCTGCCTCGCGCGCGTACGGCTTCGCGGTGGACGCGGTCCTCGCCACCGCCGGCGAGTTCAGCTTCTCCAGCAAGTGGCGGGTGCGGCGGATCGAGCACGTCCGGCCCTCGCAGTTCACAGTCGACGACTACTGGGCAGTGGAGACGATGCGCGACTACCACGACGATCCGCAGGCCTGGGTCGAGCGGGTGTTGATCACGTGCCAGACGATCGCCGCCTCGATCGAGCTGTGACGATGACGACGTATCAGCGAGATCTCCGGGCCCGCGTGCGTCGGGTCGGCGGGCTCCTGTACCTGGCCCTCGACGATCAGGACATCGTCCTGGAGGGCGTCGCCGAGTTCATCTGGCACCGGCTCGGGTACCGCGCGACCGTTGAAACCCTGATCGAGGCGGTGGCGGACGAGTACGACGTGGCTGGCTCGGATGTGGCCGCGGACGTGGCCGAGGTGGTCGACGACCTGGTGGCGACCGGCTTCGTCCAGGCGAGGGGGGAGCGGTGACCTCCGCTCCCTATCGCAGTGCGTTCGAGAACTGGGACAGTCGCGCAAGCGTACGGGTCAAGCCGCTCCGGCCCACCACCGATGAGACGGCGACGTTCTATCCGCCCGAGCAGATCACCGGTCACGAAGAGCTGCGCGGCATGCTCACGCCCGAGGCCTGGCGTCGTTACCTGGTACTCAACATGCAGGCGTACCTCGACTTCACCGTGCAACTGGAAGCGCTGATCGTGCTTCCCGTGACAGCGCTCATCGGGGTCGACCGCTCGGGCGTGGAGCTGCCGGAGGCGATGCGCCGGGACGCGATGGCCATCACGACAGACGAGGCGTGGCACGGCCAGTTCACGGCCGATCTGGTGAGGAGGATCCACGCCCAGACCTCGGTCGCCCCGAGTCTGCCCGCGACGTACGAGTTCCAACGCACCAGGGACCGCCTCCGCGATTCCCTCGCCCCGGCCCTGCGCCCCGCGTTCGATCTGCTCGTCACATACGTCAGTGAAACCCTGATCTCGACGCGTCTCATGTCGATGCCACGGGACGGCCGGTTGCCCGGATACGTACGCGAGGCGGTCGCGGACCACTGCGAGGACGAACGGCGGCACCACGCCTATTTCCGCGCTTTTCTGCCGCACTTCTGGCGTTCGCTCGTTCCGAGTGAGAGGAGCACCCTGGCGGCACTCGTCCCGGACATGGTCGTGGCCTTCCTGGGACGTGACAAGGCACTGGAGGAACACCTTCTCGTGCGCGCCGGAATGGATGCGGCGGTGGCCAGGGACTTCGTGCACGACTTCGGCGACCGGTCGGTTGGTACCCGGGTAGCCCGCGATTCCCTGGCGTGTATCAGATATCTGGCCGAACTCCGCGCGGTGGATGTCGACCGGTTTCAGGAAAGATTGGCCGCCGAATGACCGAGCGTTACACGACAGCACAGCTCCTGCGCGATCCCGACGTCCGCCGCCTCTGTGCGAGCAACCTCGTCCGAACGATCGGCACCGGCCTGGTGCTCTCCGTGGCGACCATCTATTTCGTCACGGTCGCCGACATCCCGATGGTCGAACTCGGCGCCGGTCTGACGCTGGCTGCGGTGCTCGCCATGCTGGCCTCGTACCCCACCGGAGTGCTCGCGGACCGGTTCGGCGCCCGGACGGCCACGGTGGCCGCCGGCATCGCCCAGGGTGTGGCGACCGCCTCCTACATCCTGGCCACCACGACGGTCACCTTCATCGTCGTGGCCTGTGCCGTCGCGGTCATGGAAGCGGCGTCCACCTCGGCGCGGGGGGCTCTCGTCAGCCAGGTGCTGCCCAAGTCGACGCGGGCGGGCGCGCGTGGTCTCATGCGCGCGACGAACAATGTCGGCCTGACCGTGGGTGCCGGGCTGGGGGCGTTGGTCCTACTTCATCCTGACCGCATGACTTTCGCGGTCGGCCTGCTCGCCGCCGGTCTGGCCCAGTGCGGTGGTGCCCTGGTCTGCTTGCGCTTTCCCCGGCCGGTTCCGGTCGCCGTCGACCACTCGAAGCCAGCTGCAGTCGGCCACCGCGATCTGCCGGTGCTCGCATTGGTGCTGCTCAACGGCGTCCTGGCGATGAATGAGGGGGTGATGTTCGTGGTGCTGCCGGTCTGGATCGTGTCCCATACGTCGATCGAGCAGTCCTTCTTCTCCGTGCTGGTGATCGTCAACACGGTCTGCGTCGTGCTGCTGCAGACGCGCTTCGCCCGTCTCGGTGACACGGTGCGAGGAGCCAGACGCGCGCTGAGCATGTGCGCCGTGTCCCTCAGCGCGACCTGTCTGCTGTTCGGAGCGGCCGGGAGTTCCGGCGCGAGGTGGGGGTACGTGCTGCTCCTGGCCGGCGCGCTCACCCATGTCATCGCGGAGATGTCCCTCGCCGGCGGCGCCTGGGGAGCGGCCACCGGGCTGTCCCCGGATCATGTTCACGGTCAGTACCTGGGTCTCTTCTCGACGGCGTCACAGATCGGCAGGGCGCTGACGCCCGTCACGGCTCTGGCATTGGTGTCCGGCCTGCAGGGCACCGGTTGGATACTGCTCGCCGTCTTGTTCGTGGCGACGGCGGCTGCGGTGGGGCCGGTCGTCGCGTTGGCGGTCCGCACACGGTCACGCTATTTCGGAGAGGTGCTCGAAATGGGTAGGTGACTTGAATCGCCCCAATCGGACATCCCTCCAATAGGCGTTCCGCCGTGGTCCCCCGGATGGGGTGACCACCCATTGTCATGCACCGGAAAGGCGACGAAAGTTGCCGTCGATAATTGCGGAACAGGGGTATGCAGATCGATGCGCGGATGTGTAGCGTTCCAGGCAGCCGAAAGGGGGTGCAAAAATGAAGTCCTACACCAAGTCGACCGTCAAGGTCGTCGACCGCAAGGCGGTCCTCCGCGCGCACGCCTGATCTCGTTTGATGCCGGGTGGAGTGTGGACGACGAGTCGGCCGCACTCCACCCGGGCCGTTTCGCCATGAGGAGGTGCAGTGCCGGTGCCGGAAGAGAGCGAATCCCCTCCCTCCGTGACGTTGAGTGGCGAGCTGCCGACCAAAGAGTTCCTTGGCCGTACGGGCGGCGTCGGGCTGCTCCGATCGGAATACCTGATCCGGAACGTCGGCCTTTCCTGGGCCGCCGATGCCACGCGCCGTGCCGTCGCCGACCACGTGTCCGAACTGCACGCGCGGTTGGACGGACGTCCGCTCTGGTATCGCTTCTGCGACCTCGAGGCGCGGGACGTCGCGGTGCTGGCGGACGCGCCGGAAACCCCGGCCGCGCGTGAGGACAACCCCATCATCGGCCGCCGTGCGCTGCGCCGGAACGCGGGCCCCCACTCCGACCTCGACGACGAGATCCGCGTCCTGGCGGCACTGGCGTCCGACCTCCCCGACCTCGGCCTGGTGGCCCCGTTCGTCCGGGACGAGCGTGAGGTCGCCAGTTGGATCGGCGCGCTGCGAGCGCAGGGTTGTGCCGGTCCGTTCGGCGCGATGATCGAGATTCCCAGCGCCGTCTCCCGGTTGGAGCAGATCATCGACGCCGGCGTCAGCTACCTCGTCGTCGGCATGAACGACCTCACCGGGCTGCTGCTCGGTGCCGGCCGTGGCACCGGACTGTACGACTACCACCATCCGGTGGTGCTGGACGCGGTGCGACACATCTGCCTGACCGGCGCTCGCCGTGGGGTGACCGTGCGGATCGCGGGCAACTTCGGCCGCGAGGTGCCCTCGTCGCTGCCCGAGCTGCCGGTCTCGACGTTCTCCTGGCACTACCAGGACTGGGCGGAGTTCCGCCCGGAGGACGAGGCTCTCGCAGCGCCGGATCGCGACATGGCGGCCCGGCTGCGCAAGGCGAGTGACGAGCGGCTCATCGCCGCGGGACTCATGGACGCGAGCAACGCGGTCCGTGTGGCGGGCATGCGCGCAGAGACGGTCGGGAGGCTCGGCTAGATGTACATCCTCGGCCACCTGCTGCTGACGCGGGCCATGTCGTCGATGGATCACGACTACGCGGCGGAGGCGGGTGTGCGTGCGCTGATGCTGCCGGACTTCGCCGACACCCACGCGTTCGCCTACACCCACGCCTGGGAACAGGACGGCGACACGGACAGCCGGCTGATCCGGTCGCACATCGCCGGCGACTGGTGGATCCACTTCGGCGACAACCTCCGCGAACCTGCCCAGCGGCGCGGTTGGGCGTACCTCAAGATGGGTGTCATCGCCCGGCGGTACGAGCAGTTCTACGCCGAGGCGTACGTGCGTGGCCTGACCGACACGCCCGAGCCGAACGACAGCCGGCGGGGCTGGGCGCACTCCATGCTCGAGTACTCGGTCGACACCCACATCGCCCGCGAAGGGCTGCTCGACGACAAATTCGGCGCTATCCGGGAGCAACTCGGGGCGCTGCAGATGCACGGCGTCGAGGTACGGGCCATGTTCGCCAACCAGCAGGTCCTGCCGTGGAGCCAGTCGGTCTGGACCCACGCCTGTGACTACTCGACACGGGTGGCGCTGTCGGAGTCGCCCGAGGACTTCGCCGTGATCGGTGCGGCTGGCAAGTTCGGCCTCGACTACTCACCAGAAGCCCGTGAGTTCGTCCGCTCCTACCAGTCGGCGGTGGTGGAGAGCGTCGGCGCTGACGAGTACGACATTGTGATCAAGGCGATGCACGACTTCGTGGCGTCCGTCGAGCACGACACCTTCCGGCCGGCGATCCCAGGGCCGCCGATCAAGGCCCGGCGGACGATGCTGGCGCGTGAAGCACAGAGCGAGCAGGCATCCGTTGTCGCGCGGTGATGAGTGGCCCGGCGATCTCGCCGTTGTCGTCGTCTTGCCGGATGCGCTGCTCAGCGGCGGCGTACCGGGGATCGGACGCATCCTCACCGGGCTCGGCGCGCGGCCGGTGCGGGTCCGGTCCGTGCGTCTCGACGCCGCGGACGCCGTGGCGTTCTACCGGGGCCGTCCACGGTCGAAGAGCTCGGTCAAGGGCAGGCAGTTCGGCGGCCTGCTCACCCGGCGCCTCTTCGAGCTCGACAGCAGCCTGGTGGTCTTGCTCCGCGGAGAGGGACACGGGAGCCTGACCCGGCGACTGCACGACGTCAAGGGCCCCAGCGCGTACCTGCAGCAACGTCCGGGGTCGCTGCGGGCTGCTTCCCGCTTCGCCGACCGCTGCCTGTCGCTCGTACACACGCCGGACGACGCGGAAGACGCCGCGATGACGGCGGATCGCTTCTTCGCCGATCCTCCCGCCACGGCAACCGCCGACAACCTGCGCCGGTACGCGCCGGACGAAGCCTGGGAGATCGTGCAGCAGTGCCGCACCGTGCCGCCGCTGACCCTGGCGACGAGCCGCTACGCCGTCGTGCCGCAGGCGCTGCTGAGATGCGTGGCGCTGACCCTGGCGGATGGGGTGCCGAGGCAGCCCGAGCGCCTGGAACTTCTGGCGGACGTGCGGCAGCGGCTGACGGGGTGGCTCGCCGCCGACGTCTGCGATTGCCCGGGTGACGAGCGCAAACGCTTCGGTGACCTCATCGATCAGCTCTCGAGTGCGGACGACCCCCTGGGCGAACTGGTGAACCCCACGTACGCCGGCGCGGTGTCGGCACTGCTCTCCCTGCCCGACTACGACCTCGAGTGGGCGGACCACATTGTCGCGGATCTCGCACGCCACGGGCTCTATCTGAACAACACCGAGATCCACTTGCTCAGCACACTGATGGCCTTCTTTGACGACTGACAATGGGGGAACCCAGTGACGGCAGTACTGAGGCAGGAACCCCGGCTGCCTTCGAGCGCGGAGGCCGAACGAGCCATCGCGGCAGTCTTCGAGCGTGACTGCGGCCGGGGCCGCGAGTCGCGCGATCTCGCGGTTCAACTCGTGGACCTGCTGCTCACCAAGGGCTTCGCCAGCGGCGAGGTCAAGAGCTGGCTGTCCGCCACGGGAATCGGCGCGGCCTGGAACGAGGCGCTCGACCGGGGCCGCCCCCGCTCGATCGCGCCCCGGGTGCTCCCGTTGTTCACCGGCCGGGTGGCCGACGTACTCAGTGGCAGCGGCACTCTGACCGCTGAGCTGGCGACGGCGGCAGAGATCGACGCGTACGAGCGGCCTTCGGCATATCCCGAGGTGCCGGCGATCGTCACCCGGCCGTTGCACGACTTGTGGTCGGTGCCCGCCGGCAGTTACCAGACGATCCTCTTCTCCACGGTGCTGCACCACGAACCGGATCCCGAGTCGCTGGTGGAACGGGCCCTGCGTACCCAGCGCCCGGACCGCCTGGTCGTCATCGAGAACTGCGTCGACGAGGGAGTGTCCAAGGATTTTCACGACTTCATGGACGCCTTCTTCAACATCAGCCTGAACGACTTCGCCGTGGACTGTCCCGGCGAGCACCGTACGGTGCAGGGCTGGCTGGACTTCCTCGGCCGCTACGGCTCGGTCAGCTTCGCCGGACGGCTGAACGCGGTCACCGGCATGCCGTTCCCGTACGAGATCTTCGTGGTCGACGTCGACCGGGAGGCGTGCCGGTGACCTCGGGCTGGTTCGCCGACCGGGTCGCCGGCCTCCGGGCCGACGCGGTGGAGGCGGAAGCGGCCCGGGCGGTCGCCATGCTTGACGCCGTGGCGGCCTCCGGCCGCTTGAACGCTCCGGTCGTCGCGGACTTCGAGCGGTACGACGACGCGGTACGGGAGATCGCCGCCGTCGTGTCGCGGCAGTGCCTGGTGGCGGACCAGTACCCCACGATGGGCGCCTTCTGGGCCGATATCGCGGCGCAGGAGCGTGGCGAGTCCACGGGGACCTTCTGGGACACCTACGACCACGGCCGCCGACGCCTCCTGGAACGCCTCCTGGCACAGGCCTACGGCTCCGCCGACGCGGTCCTGGTCAACAGCGGCATGGCGGCCGTCTACTGCGCGGCCGTCTGCGCGACGGACCATGGCCGGCGGCGGCTCCAACTGCCCGCCAGGCGTTACTTCGAGACCCATGACCTGGTCACGAACGTGCCGCTGGGGCAGGCCGTCGATCCCTCTCTGGAGGGGGTCGGCTTCCTGGAGCCGATCACGAACTGCCCGACCCTGGATGTCAACGAGCCCGCCACGCTGGGCGAAGGGCTCGGCCGCTTCGTGGTCGACAACTCGATGTGGAGCCACGCCTTCCCGTTCGAGCAGGTGCGGACGTGGATCAGCGGTCGCCCGCTGCTCGTGGTGGAGAGCCTGGCGAAGTACCTCTCCGGGCTGGTCTCGGGAGGGGTCGTCTACGGCGACCGCGACATGGTGGAGGCCGTCCGGGTCTTCGCCCGCCGCACCGGGCAACTGCTGCAGGGTTCCGCGCTGGCATATCTCAGCCCGACCGATATCCGCCTCGCCGGGCGTCGGGTCCGGCACCACGTCGAAACCGGTGGGACCTTCGCCGATCACGTCGACAAGAGCCGCTGGTCGCTGCTGTCGCCGGACGCGGAGTTGATCCGCCGGGCCGGGCTGCCCGCGATGCTGGGCACCGGCAGCCTGGTCTTCCTCCGGGCACGTGATCCGGGCACCGACTGCGCCGCCGTGGTGGATCGCTGGATCGCGGCGACCGCGGGCGGGGCCCATCCGGTACGGCTCCAGGCTGGTTTCGGCTGGCCCTGGACGAGCACCCGGTCGTACGGCAGTGACCATCTCAACCAGCCCGACGGCCCGCGGTACATCCGGGTCAGCGTGGGCGCCATCGATCAGGTCGCGGCCAAGGAGCAGGCCATGCTGCTGAACGAGGTTTCCGGATGACCCCCGGAACCGAGGAGGAGGCACGGCTGTCCGCCCTGGCATGTGCGATCGCCAGCCTGGATAGTCACGACGTCGTTCTCATCACGCTCGACAGCCTCCGCGCCGACGTCGCCGCTGCGGCGGTTCTGCCCACGCTCACCGCCCTGGGTCCGATGCGCCGGGCGAGCACGTACGGGTCGTTCACGCTCCCCGCGCACGCGGCGATCTTTGGCGGCTTCCTGCCCAACGTGACCGAGGAACCTCAGTGGGACTTCTACTCACGGGAACGCCGTCAGCTGTGGCGGCTAGGCCGTGCCCGCAAGCAGGCCGTGCCGCGAGCCGACCTGATGCTGCAGGGCGACGACATCGTGACCGGGTTCCGCGCGGCTGGCTACCGGGCCATCGGTGCGGGCGGAGTTCGGTGGTTCAGCTCCGGTCACTTCCCGACGCTCTTCGACTCCTTCCGGTACTGGGGCCCCCGCGACGATGGTGTCGACAAGTTCGCCGAGCGGAAGATCGGTGATTTCGCGCTGGACCATGTCGACGAGCTCGTGGGGGAGCTCGACCGGGCGTCGAAGGGCTTCCTCTTCGTCAATGCAGCGGAGACCCATGCTCCCTACACCCGAGGGGATGCTCTCGCCGACGTCAAGACGCAGCGCATCGTCCGAGCCTGGAGTAGCCACTGGAACGGCGGCGCCGTGGTGCCCGACGAGCCGGAGGCCCTGGCGGACATGGCAGCGCTGTGGGACGCCCAGCGGGCGGCGGCCGAAGCGGTGGATGGGAAGCTGGCGCGGCTGTTCTCGGCTCTGCCCCGCCCGGCTCTGGTGGTCGTGTGCGCGGACCACGGCGAAGCCTTCGGTGAAGAGGGCTGGTGGGGGCACAACCAGCCGATGCCGGAGATCATGACCGTGCCGTTGTGGATCGGCGTGCTCCCTGGTCGGTCTGCGGCCGCATGATGATCTCGAAGCCCCATGGCTGCCCTCTGAGCTAGGAGACGCCGCCGCCCTCGTCCCCCGCCTGCGCTGGGCTCGTCCAACCCGGTGCCCGGTGCCCGGTTCCCGGGACGGGCTGGGTCAGGTGGGAGGCGCCATCCCGAGGCGCTGGTAGATGGCCCGTGCCTCCCGCAGGTGCTGCTCGCCGCGCTCGCCGTGACCGAGTTCGCGTTCGGTACGGCCGAGATGGTGCAAATCGCTCGCCTGCATGGCGAGGTCGTTCATCTCGCGGTGCATGGTGAGCGCGTCACTGAGGTGCGTGAGCGCCTCGCGGTACTGCTTGCCGGCGACGAATGCCTGGCCCAGGCAGCTGAGCGCCGTGGCCTCGCCCCAGCGGTCGCCGATGTCGCGACGGATCGTCAGGGCGACGGTGAAGTGGTGTCGGGCCGAGTCGAGGTCGCCGTTGACGAGGTCCTCCTCACCGAGGTTGCACACGGTGATCGCCTCGCCCCAGCGGTCGCCGATCTCCCGGCGGATCTGCAGCGACCGCCGCAGGAACTGTCGGGCGAGACGGCTCCGGCGCATCTCCCCGTAGACGGCGCCCAGGCCGTTCAGCGCCTGGGCCTCGGCCCAGCGGTCCGCCGTGCGCCGGCTGATCCGCAGTGCCGAGTGGTGGCACCGCCGGGCCTCGGCGAATCGGCCCAGCTCCCGATAGGCCGTGCCGAGACTGCTGTGCATGGTGAACTCGGCCGAGGTGTCCTCGCATGCCTGAGCACAGGCCAGGCCGACGCGACAGGTGGCGATCCAGTCGTCCCAGTATTTTCCCAGATGGAACAGCCCCCAGAGGAGGTTCGCCAGCCGCCAGCCGGTGGCGTGCTCGCCGGAGTCGTGCGCGAGGCGTACGGCTGCGGTGAGGTTGTTCCGTTCGGTCTCCAGCCAGCCGAGGGCTTCCAGGTGTCCCGCGAAGCGGGGCAGTTCGTCCAGGGGTGACACCGGTTCGGGCAGGGGAGTGCGTCGTCGGTGCGGGGTGACGAGTACGTCCGCGGACGCCGCCGCGTACAGGTAGTAGGTGAGTAGTTGGCGGATCGCCCGTTGCCGTTCGGCTTCGCTCTCGTGCGTGGACACCAGCTCGCCCGCATAGGCGCTGAGCAGGTCGTGCATGGCGTAGCGGCCCATGGTGTGTTCGTTGACCATGTGGGACCGGGCGAGGTCGGCGAGGAGTTGCCGGGTGTGGACGGTGGGCCGGCCCGCCAGGTGCGCGGCGGCCGTCACGGTGATGTCGGTGCCGCCGTGCAGGCCCAGCAGCCGGAACATCTGGGCGACGGGGGCGGACAGGCGTTGGTAGGACCAGGAGAGGACCGAGCGCATCTGGGTGAACTGGTCCCCGCCGTCGACGGCGTCGAGTCGACGTTGCGTGCCGGTCAGCTCGCCGGAGAAGGTGGACAGCGGGAAGGTCGGATGCGCGGCGGCCCGGGCCGCGATGATGGTCAGCGCCAGGGGCAGCCGGGCGCAGCAGGCGATCAGTTCGCTGACCGCCTGTGGATCGGTCGTCAGCCGTTCCGCGCCGAGCCGGCCGGTGAGCAGTTGCCGTGATTCTTCGACGGACAGCAGGTCGAGGGTGAACGGGCGGGCGCCCTCGACGGCGACCAGACTGGTGAGTTCGTTGCGGCTGGTGGCGACGACCATGCAGCCGCTGCCGCCGGGCAGCAACGGCCGGATCTGGTCGGCGCTCCGGGCGTTGTCCAGCACGATGAGCATCCGGCGCTCGGCGAGCAGGCTCCGGTAGAGGCTGGCCCGTTCCTCCACGTCGGCGGGGATCTGGTCAGCGGTGACGCCGAGGGCACCGAGCAGCGAGCGCAGCGCGGTGGCCGCGGGTAGTGGATGCCGGTGCGGATCGAAGCCGCGCAGGTTGACGAACAACTGGCCGTCCGGGAAGAGCGTGGCGGCGCGGTGCGCCCAGCGAACAGCGAGCGCGGTCTTGCCGATGCCGCCAGTGCCGTGCAGGACGGCGATGGCACCGCCCTGGGCGTCGGCCTGCTCGGCGAGGGTGTCGAGTTCGCGGAGGATCGGTTCGCGGCCGACGAAGTGCCGGGCCGGCACGGGAAGCTGCCGGGGGGCGGTCCTGCGGGGTGCGGCGGCCGGGCTGGCGGGGGTCGAGTTGCGCAGGATGCTGGCGTGCAGTTCCTGCAGGGTGGTGCCGGGGTCGAGTCCCAGTTCCTCGCCGAGGTGGTGGCGGAGCCGGTCGTAGGCCTGGAGCGCCTCGCTTCGCCGGCCGGAGGTGTGCAGTGCCAGCATGAGCAGCCCGACCATACGTTCCCGCAGCGGATTGGCCGCCACGAGATGCATCAGCTCTCCGATGATCTCGTTCTGCCGGCCCTGGGCGAGTTCGAGTTCGAGGCAGGTCTCGAGCGCGGCCAGCCGCTGTTCGTCGAGGCGGTTGCTGCCGGCCTCGATGGCGCGGCCCTTGATGCCCGCCAGGGCGGGGCCGCGCCAGAGCGCCAGGGCGTCACGCAGACCCGACGCGGCTGCGGCGACCCGGCCCGCCGTGGCCTGGTCGGTGGCGACAGCGACGCTGGTCTCGAACACCTGCGCGTCGAGTTGCCCGGCCTCCAGCCGGATGCGGTAGCCGGCTGCTTCGGGGACGATCGGGTGCTTGTCCCGGTTGCCCGCGAGGCGTTGACGCAATTGCGAGACGCAGTTCTGGAGCTGCCGGGTGGCGGTGGCGGGTGGCGAGTTGTCCCACACCGCGTCGACGAGGTGGTCGCGGCTGACCATCCGGTTGGGCGACAACAGCAGGACGGCGAGGATCCGGCTCTGGCGCCGGTCGAGTAGACAGGGCTGGCCCTGGCCATCGACGACTTTCAGTGGGCCCAGGATGCGGTACCTCATGCTGCCCCCAAGCCGCCTGGCAACTTGATCAGCGAAGTTTAAGTTGATCAATTTGATCGCCGCAAGCCGAACCCGCCGGTAACGTCCGCCCGCGTCCCTGGTGACGTGCCTGAAACGGGCGGTCGCTCCGGACCGTGCCCGCCCGGCCACGCTCCCGCCGGAGCCGCCGAGGGCGGCCGAGGCGATCGGGAGCCGCCGATGAAGAAACGCGTGCGGTTTCGATGAACCCCCCGGCGATCCTGAACACATGAACACTGTGGTCGATGCGCTCGTCGGTAACGCCGACTCGCGTGCCACTCTCACCGTGACCGGGATCGACGCCCGGTCCGACACCTGTCACACCTGGGCCGAACTGCACGACCAGGCTCGGCGAATGGCCGGCGTCCTCGCCACCCGGGGCATCGGCCCGGGTAGCCGGGTCAGCCTGCTCGGCGACACCACGGCCGCCCTGGTCGCGGCCCTGCGGGCGGTGTGGCTGCGCGGCGCCGCCTTTACCGTGCTGCCGCTGCCCGGCCGTACCGAGCGGCAGCCGCACTTCGCCCAGCTGCGCCGGATCCTCGCCGACGCCCGGCCGGCACTGGTGATCATCGACCCCTCGGCGGTGTCCGACGGAGCCACCGAAGTCCCTTCGGAGCTGGCCGGCCCGTCCGGCACCGAGGTGCTGACCCTGGCCGAGCTGGTCACCGCGGCCGACGCGACGCCACCGGCGGAGGTGGTCCATCCCGGACCGGACGACCTGGCCGTACTCCAGTACACCAGCGGCTCGACCAGCCACCCGCGGGGCGTACCCATCACCCACCGCAATCTTGCCGCCAACCTGGCCGCCATCGAGGCGGCCATGGGCGGGCAGGCCCTCGACCCGACGTGCGCCAGATGGCTGAGCTGGCTTCCGCTCTTCCACGACATGGGTCTCATCGGCTTCCTCGCCCTGCCGATGTCACGGGGGTGCCCGCTGGTCCTGCAGGCGTCGACGGCCTTCGCGGTCCGACCGGCCAGCTGGCTCGAGCTGATCAGCCGGCACCGGGCGACCTGCACCGGCGCGCCCAACTTCGCCTTCGGGCTGATGACCCAACTGCTTGAGGCGGGTACCGGGGCGGACCTCGGTTCGCTGCGCCACGTCTTCTCGGGCGCCGAACCGATCGACCCGGTGACGACCCGGCGCTTCCTCGCCGCCGCCGCGCGCCGAGGTCTCGACCCGGACGCGATGATCGCCGCGTACGGTCTCGCCGAGTCGACGCTGGCGGTCAGCTTCTCCACCGTCGGCACGGGTATCGAGGTCGACGAGGTCGACCGCGACCTGCTCGAACGGGACGGTCGAGCGGTACCCGCCCCGGGGGCCTACACCCTGACCCGCCTCGGGCGGGCGGTGCCGGGAACCTCCGTCCGGGTGGTGGACCGCACCTCCGGCACGCCCGTCGACGAGCGGACCGTCGGGCACATCGAGGTGTGCGGACCGTCCGTGATCAGCGGTTACTGGGGTGAGGCGCCCCGGCCGTCGCCCTGGCTGCGGACCGGGGACCTGGGCTACCTGGCGGACGGGGAAGTGGTCGTCTGCGGGCGGGCCAAGGATGTGCTGTTCGCCGCGGGACGCAACATCCATCCGCAGGACGTCGAGGCGGCTGCCGCGCAGGCGACCGGTGTACGGGCCGGCGGCGCCGCCGCGTTCGGCGTACCGGCGCGCCACGGCGACCGTCTCGTCGTGGCGGTCGAGACGCGGCTCGCCAGTAGTGCCGACGTCCGCCGGTCGGTGGCCGTCGCCGTCACCGCGCACGTGGGCATGACCCCGGCCGAGGTGGTGACGCTGGGCCCCGGCGGCCTGCCGAGGACCTCGTCGGGAAAGTTGCGCCGGGCCGAGACCCGACGCCGCTACCTCGCCGGTGATCTCACCGGGACCCGTCGACTCACCTGGGCCGGTGACAACCCCGACACCCGTGGACTCAACACGACCGGCGACCTCACCGCGACCGCCGTATCCCTCGCAGACAGGAGCGCCCGATGACGACAGGCGACAACGTCGTACCCGCCCGCGCGGAACTCGCGACACTGCTGGACGTGCCGGCGGAGTCACTCACCGACCGGGTCTCGCTCCGCGACGAGTTGGCCCTCGACAGCCTGGCCCAGATGCGCGTGCTCACCTGGCTGCAGACCCGGGGCGTCCGGATCGCCGTCGAGCCGGGACTGCCCAGGACGGTGGGCGAGTTGCTGGCGCTCGTGGACAAGGCGCCCCGGTTCTCCGTCCAGATCGGTGGCGGTGGCGGCGGGATGTCGGGGCTTCCCACACGGGTTGCCCGGACGTCCCCGCCCGACCCGTTGGTGCCGGTCCTGGAGACACCGGTGTTCCGCCTGATGCCGGTCACCCCGGACGACGTCGGTTTCCTGTACGCACTCGCCGTGCGACCGGAGACGGGTTTCCGCTGGCGCTACCGGGGATCGGTGCCACCGATAGAGCGTTTCAACGCCGAGTTGTGGAACCAGGTGCTGCTGCAGTTCGTGGTACGCCGGATCGAGAACGACGAACCGGTCGGGCAGGTCGTGGCCTACGGCGACGAGCTGAGTCTGCGACACACCTACATCGGTGCCGTGTTCCAGCCTGCCGTCACCGGCACCGGCCTGGCGGCTCAGGCGGTGGCGCTGTTCGCCCGGCACCTCTTCCACACGTTTCCCCTCAGCAAGATCTACATGGAGATACCAGGAATCAACTGGCCACAGGTGCAGAGCGGGCAGAACCACCTGTTCCACGTGGAGGGGGTGCTGCGTGAGCACGACTACTACGCGGGCCGCCTCTGGGACAAGTACATCTGCGCGCTGTATCCCGAGGACGTCGCGGGTGACGGACTCCTTTTCGGACCCGGCAGGCAACAGAGAAAGAGGGAGGTAGGACATGCGGATTGACAGTGTGCGACAGCGGACCCTGGGGGCCATGGTCACCATGGGGATCCTCACCGCGCTGGCCCCCGCCAGCGCGGCGCTGGCCGCCCCGGCGGTCAACGACGAGTCGAGTGGCGCCGATCAGAACGTTCTGAGAATCGGCGCCAACACCGCCACGGGTGACCGGGTCGTACAGGCCGCGTACGACGAGCTCAACAGCAACCACAAGTTCGAGACCCCGATGGGCTCCAACTGCAACTTCTACTCGAACCACTGGGGTAAGGGTTGCCAGGCCTGGTGCGCCGACTTCGTCAAGTACGTCTGGAAGAACGCCGGCGTCTACGCCTGGGAGAACCTGGACTCCGAGGCCGGCACCACCGCGCGGTACGGGAAGTTCTTCGGTACCTGGCACCCGGGTACCACGTCGGGTATCTACCCCGGTGCCGCGGTGACCTACAACTCCTCCGGTGACCCGACCATCGACTCCGACCACGTCGGTGTCTACGTCGGAGTGGTCAACGGCACGCAGAAGGTCGTGTCCGGCAACTTCAGCAATCAGGTGTACAAGCACAACCTGCACTACGGTGGCGCCCCGTTCGCGGGCTGGACCGGTGTGGGCTGAGCTGAGCCGTCAGAGTCAGGCGGGCGCACCAGTGCGGTGCGCCCGCCGAGCCCCGATCACGAGGGACGATCCGCATGAGAAGAACCTGCCTGCGCCTGCTGCTCGCCGTGGCACTCATCCCACTCGGCGGGTGCGTCGACCCGGCCACCCCGCAGGGCGCCCCGGAGGCCACGGCGGTCCCGAAGGAGACGGCCGCCCCGCCGGTCCCCGTCCTGCGGCTCGGCCAGGAGGCCGCGATCGACCTCTTCGGGAACGGTCTGGCCAGCGTGACCGTGACCGGGGCGGATCTGTCCCCGCGGGCCGCCGGCCGGGAGTACCTGGTCGTCACGGTGGACATCAAGCTGCTGAAGGCCGGCAAACCGGTCACCGGGGGGCCGGAGAACTTCATCTTCCGGGACAACGCCAAGGCGACGCATCCGGCACAGGTCAGCGATCAGGCCGCCTCGCCCCAACTGAGGTCCGTGAACTTCACCACGGTCGGTCAGGCGTCGCACGGCCGCCTCTTCTTCGACGTGCCGACGGGGACGGCCAGCGGCGGCTACGTGCAGCTCGTGACCGGCAACCTCGTGCACGCCGTGTGGCAGACCGCGACGTGACCCGCTGGATCTCGCGGGCGTTCACGCCGCGCTGTCCGGCAGTGGCCATGGCGCCGGCCGGAGCCGGCGCCATGGTGGTGGAGCGGCTCCGGTCTACCAGTTGCAGTTGGCGGCCGGGATCCAGCCGTCCTGCCCCGGCGCCTCGGCCCCGTGGCCGTAGTACCAGGTCTGGATGTCACTGCCGCCGTACATCGAGTGCACGCGGAAGCCTCGCCCGGGGCTCAGGGTGCGCAGCGTGTTGCCCCAGGGCTGGTCGCGCAGCCAGGTGGCCTGGTTGGTCACGCAGATGTCACCAGGGCCGTCGCTGGCGGCGGCCGGCGCGGACACCGTCGCCGATCCCGCGGCGACGACGGCCATGACCGCCAGCACGCGTACAACGTTACGCTTCATGCGTTTCCTCTCGATCGGGTGCCTTGCGAGCCATCGATTATGCCCAACGCCTCTGACATGACAAGCCGGGCATCCCGAGCAGCAGGTCCCGGTCCACCGATGCGGTGGTGGGCGACTTCCCGGCTGCCGGAGGTGGTGCTGATGCGTACCGCATGGGAGCCGGTCGTCGGCCGCCGGCCTACCTGCGCGTGCGGCGGTCGGAGCGCCGGGGCTGGGCGCGGGCGACCCACCAGCCGAGCAGGACGATGAGGAGCGTGACCCCGAGCTTGATCGAGAGGCTCCAGATCAACGCCGTGCCGTTGCGGTACCAGTCCCACCAGAGCATTCCGCCCAGCGCGAGCAGCGCGACGAGCGCCGCTGCGACCAGGCGCAGGCCGACGGGCCTGGTCCGGGGCGAGAGCAGGGCGGCGGCCGAGAACCCGGCCAGTAGCAGGAGGACCGCGAGCAGGGTCAGCGCGATCGGCACTGCGGGCACCAGCAGGGATACGGCCAGCAGCACGGCGCCGGCCGCGACGGCGATCTCCACTGCCCGCGTGCCCATCGCGCTGCGGCGGGTGAGCAGGGCGACCATCGCCCAGACGGCGAGTGCGTAGCCGCGGAAGGCGGAGAGCACCACGGCCAGTGGCCTGGTGCGCGCCGTGTCGCCGGCGACGTTGGCGAGGACGGTGGCGGTGTGCGACGTGGTTCGGGCGAAGGTGTCGCTGCCGATGTCACCATCGATGCGTTCGCCGCCGATCTGGGCTGCCTCGTTCCACAGCCGCCACAGATCCTGGGCCGGCATCTCCCGGCCGGCCTTCCGGTCGGCGGCGTCGAAGGACGCCAGCCAGGCGGTGCTCGTCCTGGCCCGATCGGTGCCCTCGGCGCGTACCGCGGCGGCGAGGCCGGGTAGGTCCTCTCTGAGCACCGAGGTCTGGATCGGTCGGGCGATGGCTCTGGTGCAGGCGCTCAACGATCGGGCGTCGGGGTCGCCGAGGATCTGTTGCGCCTCGCGTTCGCACGCCGCGCGGTCCCGCGCCCACTGGTCGGCCAGCCACCCGCGGTCCGGCGATCCGTCGGGAACCGCGCACCGCTCGAACGCCTCCATCAACCGGTCCACCGCCTCGGCCTGGGCTGGCCGGGGCCCGGCGCAGGGCGCTGGTCCGGGTGCCAGCAGACACTGCCGTAGTCGCTCCGGCGCCAGCAGGATCCGGATGAGCTGTTCGACGGCGTCCATGCGGCCGTGCAACCAGTCGTTGAGGCGCCACGAGCCGCGGTAGAAGGCGCCGAAGTGGTGCAGCTGGATGCCGGTCAGCAGGTCCGGGTGCAGCGAGGAGACCTTGGCGAGCTCCACCTCCTGCTCCGGGTCCTGACTGGCGCTGGTGAAGGCGAGCTGTACGACGTCAAGCCGCAACATGTTCCGCAGGACGGTCTCGTCGGCGGGCCGCATCGGGACGAGGAACCGGTGGAGCGCGGCGAGCCGCTCCGTCCACTCGCCATCCGGATCGAGCACGTCGTTGCCTGCCTCGCTGACCGTCCGCAGGGCGGGGGCGACCTCGCGAAGGCTCCGGGCCAGTTCGAGGGCCTGCCGGTGGAGTCGGGCTCGGCGCACGCCGTCACCGGGGACGGGCAGGGCGTCCCACGCCGCCAACGCCGCGGCGAGCCAGCGTTCGAGGTCGGGCAGATTGTCGGCCGTCCGGTTCAGCGAGCCCCGGCGCCTGGGCATCGGATCGATGCCGTACCGCGCCGGTCCCGTTGGTGCGGTGGACCAGTAGCGGTTGAGGTCGTTGCGGTCTGCGTGGATCTCCTCCAGGGTGGCGGCTGCCTGTTCGCGGCAACGCACGATCCTCGTTCGCTCCGGCGTACCGAGGTGGGCCAGCCACACCGATCGTTTGAGCAGGTCGACGGTCATGTCCGCCAGGCGCTGGACGGTGGTCTGCCCCCAGTCCCAGCCGGCTCCGGTTCTCCCGAGCGCTTCCGCGAGGGGGCCCTCGGGGACGAACGCCATCCGTTGCCGCCGAAGCGCGGCGAGCAGTTCGTGCCCGCTCCACTGCTCGGCGGGTCGGCCGCGCTGCCCGATCGCCAGTAGGGGAGCGATCGTGGTGGCCGCGTTCTCGACGCGCACCTCCAGGTACGCCGGCCACGCCCCGTCGGAAAGCTGCTCGGCGACGCCGATCATCGCCGTCGCGAACCGGTCCCGGGCCCGGCGGCGCATCCGCACGGTGGTGTTGCGGCTGCGGATCTCGGTGAGTTCCCGGGAGACGGAGTCGGTGGCCCGTAGTCGGGTGAGGACTCCGAGCAGCACCTCGCGGGCCGACGGGAGCGGCATCCCCGCTCCGGCGGCGTCCGCGTGCGGGGCGGCCGGCGAGTCGGCCGCGGGGGAGGGGCAGAGCTGCTCGCCCGGATCCGGGGCGACGTACGCGAGAACCCGGCGCACCTGGAAGCCGGCGGTCTGCCGGTACACCGCCTCCAGGGCTGGGCGGATCGGCTTGTTGAGCAGCACTCCGCCGTCCACCACGTGCTGCGCGTCGCGGAAGTTCGACCGACCCGCCGCGGATTCCCACCGCAGGTCGCTGCCGGGATCTCCGGGGCGCACCCGTACGAAGTGCGGCTCGAACGCAGCCGGGAACGACGACGTGCACCGCGCGGCGGCGGCCAACTCGTCGAGGACGGCGTCGGCGGCGAGGTCACCACTGACCGGTCGGCCGTCACGGTAGCCGGCCCGGAGGTCGGCGAACCGGAAGGTGGCGTCGTGATCGGTCTCGGTGATCCCGACACCCAGGTCGTCGGTGAACGTCGTGGACCTGCCCTGCCAGAGCGTCCCGGTCAGCACCAGCTCGATCGGCACCCGTTCATCGTCGGTCCGGCCCGACGGCGCTCCGGTCGAGATGACCTTCTCCAGCGCGTCCCGCACCTTCGGAAGGAAGTAGTCGTCCCCCTTCAGCAAGGACCTCGGACGGCGCGTCAACGGGTCGCGCAACAACCGGTCCAGGCTGCCGTGCTCGTGCCACAGGTCCCGCATGACGGACAGGTCCCCGCCCCTGGCCAGGCCCAGCGCGAGGAAGGCGCCGTTGAGACCGCCCGCCGAGGTGCCCGAGATGACGTCGACGCGAACGTCCGCCCGGAGCAGATCCAGCAGCGACGCGTACGGCGACTCCGGGTCCGTGCGTGCCGCGGCCAGGCGGGAGACCTCGAGGGTGACGCCGCTGATCCACACCGCCAGGCTGACTCCACCAGTCATCACCACGGCAAGGCGGATGTCCTGCCGGTCGGCTCTGTCGCCGGAGGACACCGGCGGCTCCTGGTCCTCGCCCGTCTCCGCCACTGCTACCCGGCGGTGAGGGCAGGCGAGGGCATGATCGCTCGGGCGGATCGTCCGTACATGTCCGACATGGTATGCCGGGTCGGCGGATCCGCAAAGCACGATCACGTATCCGGATCCGGGTCGGGCTCGTTGGTCGTGCCATCGGATGTCGTCGAGGGCGCACGCCTCGGCTCATGCGCCGAAACAGGAATGGTGGCCTGACGTGGGGCGTGACACGTGCACCAGGGGCTGACGAGTGCGCAGGTTGCTGAGCGGGTCGCGAAGGGCTCGGTCAACACGACCGCCCGCCGGAGCAGCCGCACGTTCGGACAGATCCTGCGCGCCAATCTGCTGACCCGATTCAACGCGATCATCGCGGTGCTCTGCGGTCTGATCCTGGTCTTCGGCCAGCCGATCGACGCGCTCTTCGGCTCGGTGATCGTGGTCAACAGCGCAGTCGGTGTGATCCAGGAACTGCGGGCGAAGCGGACCCTGGACCGGCTCACCCTGCTCACCGAGGCGCCGGTGCGTGTCCTGCGGGACGGCCGTGAGGTTTCGATCCGGCCGGGTGAGGTGGTCGTCGACGACCTCGTGCTGCTGGGGCCCGGAGAGAAGGTGCCGGTGGACGGGGTGGTCCGGGAGGCCGACGGGGTCGAGATCGACGAGTCGTTGTTGACCGGCGAGGCGGATCCGGTCGGGAAGCGGCGCGGCGACAAGGTCCGGTCGGGCACCTTCGTGGCCGCGGGCAGCTGCCTGCTCGCGGCGACCGGGGTCGGCGAGAAGGCGTACGCGGCTCGGCTCGCCGCCGAGGCCAGCCGCTTCGAGTTGACGGACTCCGAACTCATGACGGCCATCAACCGGTTGCTCCGGCTGGTCACCTGGATCATCGTGCCGATCGGCGGGCTGCTGGTCGTGCGGCTGTTCACCAGCGGGGCCAGCGTCTCCGACGCCGTGGTGGGCAGCGTCGCGGGGGTCGTGCCGATGATCCCCGAAGGGCTCGTGCTGATGACGAGTGTCGCCTTCGCGGTGGGAGTGATCCGGCTCGGCCGGCGCCGGTGCCTCGTGCAGGAACTGCCGGCGGTGGAGGTGCTGGCCCGCGTCGACACGCTCTGCATCGACAAGACCGGCACGCTCACCGAGCCCGGCATGGCCTTGCGCGAGGTGCGGCCGTACGACGGCGTTTCCCCCGGTGTCGCGCGGGCGGCGCTCGCGGCGCTCGCCCGCGCGGAGGCGAAGCCGAACCAGACCATGCGGGCCATCGCAGACAGCCTCTCCGCCGACGGCTGGCACGCGGACGAGACCGTGCCGTTCTCCTCGGCACGCAAGTTCTCGGGCGCGTCCTTTCCGGAGCACGGCACCTGGCTCGTCGGTGCGCCCGACGTGCTGCTGCCCGACGACGACCCGGCCCGACGCGAGGCCCAGGAACTCGCTGCGACGGGTCGACGGGTACTGGCCCTCGTGCGGTCGGCCACGCTGACCAGCCGCGACCGCAGGACCGCCGCCCTCGTCATTCTCGAACAGCGGATACGGGCCGACGCCCCGGACATGATCCGGTACTTCGCCGCGCAGGGCGTCGACGTGAAGGTGATCTCCGGCGACGATCCGGCCGCGGTGGGCGCGATCGCGCGGCAGGTCGGCATCCGGTCAGCTGATGCTTCAGCCGACGCGCGCTCGCTGCCGCAGGAGCCGGACGCGCTCGCCGACGCCGTCGCCGGCCACACCGTCTTCGGCCGGGCGACCCCGCAACGGAAGCGGGAGTTCGTGGCCGCCCTGCACGCGCGGGGTCGCACCGTGGCGATGACGGGCGACGGGGTCAACGACGCGCTCGCGCTCAAGGACTCCGACCTGGGCGTCGCCATGGGCTCCGGTAGTCCTGCCACCCGGGCGGTCGCCCAGGTGGTCCTCCTCGGCGACAACTTCACCGCGCTGCCGCACGTGCTCGCCGAGGGACGCCGGGTGCTGGCCAACATCGAGCATGTCGCGAACCTGTTCCTCACCAAGACCGTGTACGCGGCGCTGCTCGCACTGCTCGTAGGCATCGTCCAGGTGCCGTTTCCGTTCCTGCCCCGGCACATCACCCTCGTCGGGACCCTGACGATCGGCGTGCCCGGCTTCTTCCTCGCGCTCGCCCCGAACAGCGGACGGGCGCGACCGGGTTTCGTTCCCCGCGTCCTGCGGTTCGCCGTTCCCGCCGGTGCCGTAGCCGCTTCCACGACGTTCGCCGCGTACGCCGTCGCGCGGTCGAACACGGCGTCGAGCCTGCGGGCGGACCGCTCCACCGCCACGCTCACCCTGTTCCTCGTCGCGTTCGCGGCACTCGTCGTCATCGCCCGGCCGTACACCCGGTGGCGACTTGGCCTGTTGGCGGTGATGGCCGGCTGCTTCGCGGCCGTGGCCGTGCTGCCCGGCTTGCGGCAGGTCGCCGACCTCACCTTTCCCGAACCGCGCGACACCCTCGCCGGGCTGGGACTCGCCGTGCTCGGCGCCGCCGTCCTCGTCGTGCTGCTGCGGCTCGACCGCTGGCTGACGAGGGTCGGCTGAGCGGATTGCCTTCCGACGTCGAAGGACGAGGCCAGCCAGGTGGGGGCATCCGGACGTCGGGATGGGGCGAGGTCTCCGGTAGGGGCTGTTCGGCGGGAACAGGCCCGAACCGGAGACCTCGCGGCTACGCCTTGGCGGCGGCCTTCTTGGCGGTGGCGGACTGGCCGACCGCCTGGGTGAACACCGGGAGGTAGCCGAGGGACTGCCCGGTCGCCATCGGGTGGTACGAGTTCGACAGGTTCAGGATGTCGACGGAGTGGATCCACTTGTTGCCGCTGCAGATCTGGTGTCCGACGAAGATGCCGCGTACGTCCGCGAAGGTGAATCCGGCGCGGGCCGCGGCGGCGGCGATCAGGCTGTCGGCCAGGTTGATGCCTTCGTTGACCTTCGCGCGGGCCGCCTCGCCGATGCCGAGGCAGACCGTGCCGAGCTGGTAGAAGACCGGGTAGCTCAGCACCACGACCTTCGCGTTCGGGGCCTTGCTGCGGATCGCGGCGTAGGCCCGGTCGAGCAGGCCGGGGAGGTTCGCCCGGGCCTGCACCTGGGCCGCGTCCACCGCGGCGATGCAGGCGCTGGAGCCCTGGAGGGCGCAGGTGCTCATGATGGTGCCGAACCCGGCGTCGTTGCCGCCGATGGTGATGCTGACCAGGGTGGTCTGTGCGCTGAGCGCGGCGACCTGGGAGTTGATCACGTCGGTCGTCTTCGCGCCCCCGCAGGCCACCGACTTGTAGGAGGCCGGCGCGTTGGCCGTCGCCCAGAGAGCGGAGAACGCCTTGGTGCTGCGCTTGCAGGCGCCGCTCTCCGTGGTGTAGCTGCCGGCGCCGACACCTGAGGCGTACGAGTCGCCGAGCGCCACGTAGTGGTGGCCGGCGGCCTGCGCCGGGCTGGCCAGCCCCACTACCGCGAGTGTCGCGGAGAGGACGCCTGCGAGCAGGCTCAGCGTTCGGGATCTGGTCATGTACCCCTCCAAGGTCCACCGGTTGGTGAACGATTAATAGCACTACATCGATGTCTAGGGATAGGTGCAGATCGACTCGATGTGGCGATCGGGTGGAACTGAGGGGTGGGCTCGGCGCGCGGTGCCGGCCCGACGGCCGTCGGGCCGGCACCGGTTTTTTCGATGTTGCGGCCGTGTCCCGCCATCCGGTCGTGGTGGGTGGCGGGAGCCGACCGGTGGGTCGCGGGCCGGGCTTGCTGACCTGCCACGTCGCGGCGAATAGCGACTAATCGCCGCAGGCGCCACTCGTCGGGCTCTCCGGACCCAAGGTATGAGAAGCGGCCGAGTCAGGCCAACCATCACTCTTGCAATCAATACGAGACCTATGAATAGATCGAACGCCTCCGGTCGGGTGAGCCTCACCAACCGATCGGGTGCCCGGGGCTACCTGACAGGCAGCCCGTGCTCAGCTCCATGGAGGTACCACATGCGACACTCCGGGTCTTCGCTGCGCCGCGTCACCGCACTCTCGGTGGCCGGCGCGCTGGTCGTCGGCACGTTGACCAGCAGTCCCGCTCAGGCAGCACCCGCGACGCCCGCTTCCCCCGACCAGGCCACCGCGCTCGCCGCCGCACTCGGCGACCGCTCCGGCGGGGCGTACGCCGGGGCCGACGGCGCCATGGTCGTCACCGTGACCGACGACGCCGCTGCCCGCAAGGTCCGCGCGGCCGGCGCGACCCCGAAGCTCGTCGCCCGAGGTGCGAAGGACCTCGCCCGGGCCACCGCCGCGCTGGACAGCGCCGCGCGGGTGCCCGGCACCGCCTGGTGGACCGACCCGGCGACCAACCAGGTCGTGGTCTCCGTCGACAGCACGGTGACCGGCGCGAAGCTGGACCGCGTCGAGGCCGTCGCGGAGCGGCTCGACGGCACCGTCCGCATCCAGCGGGAGGCCGGCACCCTCAGCACCCGGGCCGCCGGTGGCGAGGCCATCTACGCCGAGGGCGGCGGCCGCTGCTCGCTCGGCTTCAACGTCCGCAGTGGCGACACCCACTACTTCCTCACCGCCGGGCACTGCACCGACATCACCGCCAACTGGTACGCCGACTCCGGGCAGGGCAACCTGCTCGGCACCGGCGGCACCGGCAGCTTCCCCGGTAACGACTACGGCATCGTGCAGCACACCAACCCGGCCGCCGCCGACGGCAGCGTCTACCTCTACGACGGCACCACCCGCGACATCACCGGCGCGGCCGACGCCTTCGTCGGGCAGTCGGTGCAGCGCTCCGGCAGCACCACCGGCCTGCACGGCGGCGCGGTCGAGGCGACCGACGCCACGGTGAACTACGCCGAGGGCAGCGTCAGCGGGCTGATCCGCACCACGGTCTGCGCCGAGCCGGGCGACAGCGGCGGCGCGCTCTTCAGCGGAAGTACCGCCCTGGGCCTGACCTCGGGCGGCAGCGGCAACTGCTCCTCCGGCGGAACCACCTACTTCCAGCCGGTCACCGAGGCGCTGAGCGTCTACGGAGTGGAGATCGTCTGACAGGCGCCACAGCAGCGGGGCCGCCGGACACCGGCGGCCCCGCTGCTGTTCTCAGGCCGCCGATCCGGCCGACAGGTGTGGCTAGAACGGGAAGCGGCCGCGGCGCCACCGCCAGTGGCGGCCGGCCTTCAGGTGGTCGACGACCGCGCGCTGGAGCACGGTGCGGCGCGGCAGCTCGTCGAGCGGCGTGGTCAGGGTGCGGAACACGAGCCGCAGCACCTCGACGTCGGCGTCCAGCCCCTCGGGATCCGGATCCTCGTGGGGCTCCAGCGCGAACCTCCGCTGGAACCGGGCGATGTGGGAGCCCTCGGGCAGGTACTCCAGCAGCTGCGGATCCAGCAGCCACGAGCCGCAGGAGAACGCCGTGTAGCGCTCGTCGGGGAAGTGGCGCGGGAAGAACGCCCGGGCCTCGTCGAGCGACGCCGTGACCGACTCCGGGGTCAGCGGCCCCGACTCGGGGATGTGCAGGGCGATGGTGGTGTCGCCGCGCTGGTGTTGCAGCCGGCCCAGCTCGTAGAGGCCGCCGCGGGCGTGCAGCGTCAGCCAGCTCTGCATGACCGGCCAGCCCTCGCGGCGCATCCGCCGGTCGATCGCGAGGTTGCGGCCCAGGTCCGCGAGGGTCGCCCACGAGACGACGCCGGCGATGCCGTGCTCGCGGTGGTACCCCCTGACGACGTCGACCAGGGCCAGGTACGCGTACACGTAGAGATGCCGCCAGGCGGGGCCCCGCTCGCGCGGCAGCGCCGGACCGGGCGGCAGCCAGCCGTGGCCCCCGAGGTCGGCGCGGACCAGGGCGATCGACCGGTCGAGCAGCCAGCGCAGCTCCGGAGTCCACAGCGGCGAGTCGGGATCGGGCCAGCCCGCCATGATCTCGGCGGCATCGTCCGGCCGCACCGCGAGCCGGTCGAGGAGCGCGGGCGCGTCGGCCCTGGCGGGCAGCGGGGCCGACGGCCGGTCGCCGGCGAGCCGGTGCAGGCGGTCGATGTCCTCGACGGGTACGCCGAGCCGGGCGGCGGTGTCGTCCAGATCCACGCGGAAACCCTACCGGCCGGTCGGCGTCTTCCCTGGCCCGTACCGCTCGGGCCGGGCGGCGCGCGTCCGCAGCGTCGGCGCGCCGGGCCGGGACTGTCACCATCCCGTGACGGCAATCGACCTTGTCATATATTTACAGACCCGTATACCGTGCCGTTGGTAAGTTCCGGACCCGGACGAAGGGCGGGCGCATGGCAGCCAGTGGGGCGCCGGTGACGCATCGGGCGATCGACCAGGGTCGGTTCATGCTCGATGGCTCACTCGACCTGAGCGCACCGTTCACCTCCGTGGCCGACGTGACGATCGGCGGCCGACTGCACGAGTTCACGGCCGGCGCGGTCGGGCTCGCGGACGACGTGGCCCGCACGCTCGGCGTCGAGACGTTCGACGAGGAACTCACCTACCAGGGCGGCACGCTGGCGACCGCGCGCATCCGGTCCTACGACCCGCAGATCCAGCTGGCCGAGGAGCGGCTCGTGGCGGTCTGGCGGGGAAGACGACACTGCTTCTTCACCGAGATGTACGGCGCGTCGACCACCGATCTGCTCGGGGCGTTGCGGACCCTGCGCGTCGAGGAGCACGACGACGGGCTGGCCCTGCGCCCGACCTCCAAGACCGGGGCCGAGTTCGCCGAACCCGCCACCGTCCTCAAGGAGATTCCCGGGCTCGGCCTGCTGGAGATCGCACCGCTCACCAAGCAGCGCGCCGGACAGCTGCCCTCCTGGCGCGGCCTGCAGACGCGGGCGGGCGAGCTCTTCCGGGACGTCCTGCCCGACGGGCAGCCCTACTTCGTACTGGCCGCGGCGGACGCCTGGCTCAGCCTGGTGCCGTTCGGCGACACGGCCGTGGAGCAGGTGCCCACCCTGGTCGACCGGCTCCGCGTCCAGACGGTCCGGTAGGTCGGGATGTCCGGGCTGCTGGCCGGCGTGGCCACGTACACCGTTCTGTTCACCCTGCTCGTCAGCACCGCCGAGCACCTGTCACGGCCAGCGGCGCTCGCCCGGGCCCTGGCCGCGCACCGGGTGCTTCCGGCTCCGGTCGTGGTCGCCGTCGTCGCCATCGCCGGCGAAGGACTGCTCGCCGGCGCCGGGATCGCGGCGCTGCTCCACCCCGCCGGCGAGCGCCTGCTCGTCGCCGTCCTCGTCGGCAGCGGCGCGCTACTCGCCCTCTACGCCGGCTACGGCCTGTACGTGCGGTCGACCGGGCGCGCCGGGTCGTGCGGATGCTCCCGGGTGGAACTGCCGATGACCGGTTGGGTGGTGGCACGGGCGGCGATCCTCGCCGGGCTGGCACTGCTCGCGCTGTTCCTGTCCGACTCGATCGTCGCGCCGGACCGGGCCGACGCCGCACTCGCCGTCGTGCTGCTGGCCTCCGCCACGTTCACCACGCTGCTGTGGCACCTGCCCGCCGCGATGTACGAGCCGGCGACGGCGACAGCCGGGCGGCCCACGACCCGCCGGTCCATCGGCACGACAGAGGGAGGCCTTGCCGGATGAGCTTCCAGACCAGCGCACTGATCCTGAGCTGGATCGCGATACTCCTGCTGGCCTTCACGGTCTCGGGCCTCGTACGCCAGGTGCACGCGCTGTCGAGCGGGGCGGTCCAGCGCCGTCCCGAGTCGGTCGGGCTGCGGCCCGGCGCACCGGCCCCCGGATTCGCCCGGCTGGCGCCGGCGGCCCCGACGGTTCCGCTGGTGCTGCTCTTCCTGGAGCCCGACTGCGGGACGTGCACCGAGGTGCTGGCCGAGGCGGGCGAGCACGCCCGCCCCGGCCTGGAGTTCCGGGTCCTCTACCGGGAGGACCCCCCGGCGCGGGCGGCGGAGCTGCCGATCACCGTGCTCGGCGGGCAGGCGGAACTGTTCGAGCGGTACGACGCCCTCGCCACGCCGTTCGCCACCGTCGTCGACGCGGCCGGGCGGGTGCTCCGCGCCGAGCCGATCGGCTCCCGGGCGGCACTGCACCGCCTGCTCGACGAAGTCGACAGCCCAGCCGGCGGCCCCGCACCGGCGGTCGCCACGAATCAGGGAGATCGGGCATGACCGGTATCGACACGGTGCCCTGGTTGCGCGGGGACGACCCCGGGACCGGGGCCGCCGTCCGGCGGGTGCCGGTGCAGCCGGGCGGCCGCGGGCGCGCGGGATGGGCGCTGTCGCGACGCACCCTGCTCCGGGCGGGCACCGCGGTGGGTATGGCCGCGCTCAGCGTGTTCCCGGCGGCCCGCCGTGCGTACGCCGACGGCTACACGATCTATGCCGGGTGCCCGACGTACGCCAGCGACCACAACTGCTCACCGGGGTGCGGCCCGAGCACGATCTTCGCCGACTCCTGCAACACCAGCGGGACGTACGTCGGATTCCACAAGAACGACGGCGTCACCTGGATCCTGCGGCCGAACCAGTGCTACGGCGGCACCTACGACGGCTGGCTGTGGGCCTACAACGGGGCGTGCGGCGCCTGCGCCTGCTCGGTCGAACGCCGGTGCCACGACGGCTACAAGAAGACCAGCTCGGGCTGGGTGAAGTCGATCTGCCGCTGGAACACCAGGTGCGGATGCCTGGGCACGCCCAGCTGGCCCACCACCCAGCGGAGCAACACCGGGGTGAACGTCTACACCGTGCAGCACCTGCTGACCGCCCGTGGGTACGCGACCGAGATCGACGGGATCTTCGGTGGCGACACGGAGGCGAAGGTGAAGAGCTTCCAGGCGGCGGCCGGCCTCGGGGCCACCGGTGTCGTCGACGCGACCACCTGGCCGAAGCTCGTGAGCTCGGTCCGCTCCGGGAACAGCGGCCACGCCGTCAGCGCGGTGCAGCGCCAGCTGAACAGGCGCGGCTACGCGCTGGTGGTCGACGGGTCCTTCGGCCCGGCGACGGACAGCGCGGCGCGCGACTTCCAGCGGCAGAACGGGCTCACGGTCGACGGGGTCGTCGGGGTCAACTCCTGGCGGACGCTGACCGGCGCCGCCGTATGACCCGAACGCTGCCCGGGCACGCCCGGGCGGCACTACGCCGGGCCGGCGACCCTCTCGTACCCCTGCTGCTGCTCGCCGTCGGTGCGCTCGCCGCCGCCGCGTACGGGCACGTACTCACCTGGGCGATGATCGGAGGGCTCGCGGGTTACACGCTCTCCGGTTCCGTTTGAACGCACAACAGCGCGCACGCGCTGGCCTCGCCCGGGTGGCGGGATCGAGATCGGCAGGGCGTCGTCCTCACCCTGTTCGTCGTGGGGTTGATCGTCGGCGGCCTGCTCAGCGGATCGGTGTTGGGGTTGCTCTCCGGCCTGTCCGCTCCCTTGCCCGTCCCGTGGCGGTACGCGGGCATCGTGGCGGTGGCGGTGCTGGGGCTGCTCCGCGAGGTGGGTCTGGTGCCGATCCGCCTGCCGCAGAACGCCCGGCAGGTGCCGCAGGACGTGCTCCAGCGCAGCCTGCGGCGTGGGGCGCTGCAGTTCGGCTTCGAGATGGGCACCGGGGTGCGCACCTACGTCTCGGCGAGCGCTCCGTACGTGCTGGCGGTCGCTCTGCTCCTCGGCGGCCAGCGGCTGCACGTCGCGATGCTCGCCGGGATCGGATTCGGTGTCGGACGCGCGATGACCCCGCTGGCCCGCCGCGCCGCCGGCACCGGCGACAGGTGGGACGCCGACCTGCGGGTACGGATCCGGACGATCACCGTCACGGCGGGCGTCGTGCTCGTGGCCGCCCTCGGCCTGCTGGCCGTGCGGCAGTTCTGAACGCGGCGCGGCGCCACGACGCCGTCCACCGCTACGGTCAGCCGATTCTCGGGCGCCAGCAGCCCGGCCCCGGCGGCCAGCTCCGCGACCGACCGCGCACGTGTCGTGCCGGCCGGGGCCCGCGCGGACGTCGCCTCGCCCCTGCCGGGTGGCGCACCCGGCGGGGATCACCGTCCCGCTGCGCCCTCGTCCGGCCACGTTCCGGACAGGTGCCTGCTGGCCGGCGTCGGCGGCTGCGGGAACTCGGGGACCGAGCGGAGTCGGGCGCGGACGAGGTCGATGTCGGGGTGACCGAGGTCGGACAGGACGCACAGGGCGTCGGCCCAGGCGGCGTTGGCTCGTCCCGGCTCCTCCGCGGCCAGCAGGGCGTCGCCGAGTCGGACGAGGGTCTCGGCCCGCAGGTACCGCTCGCCCGTGTGCTGGAAGAGTTGGAGAGCCTGCCGGTAGCACTCGATGGCCCTGCCGTGGTGCCCGAGGTGGTGGTGGGCGTAGCCGAGGCTGTCCCAGACGTTGGCTTGGCCGTGGCAGTCGCCGAGCCGGCCCATCAGCGTCAGGGCCTGGTGGCAGTAGACGAGGGTCTGGTGGTGGTTGCCGAGCAGCGCGTGGCTCCAGCCGAGCGCGTTGAGCGATTCCGCGTACCCGTCCGGGTGCCCGGCCCTGGCGTACAGCCCGAGCGCCCGCCGGAGGTGCGGTAGCGACTCGCGGTGACGGCCGCGCTGGTTGAGGATGAAGCCGAGGCCGCCGTGGACGCGCGCCTCCGCCACCGGGTCGCCGAGTTCCTCGCAGAGGGTGAGGGCCACCCGCAGGTGGGTGTGCGCCTCGTCGTGGCGACCCAGCCGGAAGTAGGCCCGGGCGAGGCCCCGGTGCAGGTGTGCCTGTCCGTCCTTGTCGCCGGCGTCGCGCGCCGCGCTCAGCGCGGTGTGCTGGACGGCCGCCTGGTCGTGCCAGTAGCCCTGCCGGCTGAAGAAGGTGTTGAGGATCCAGGCCAGCCGCCAGGCGTGGGCGGTGTGCCGGGTGGCGGCGGCCAGCCGGACGCTGGCGACCAGGGCGGAACGCTCGGCCACGAACCAGGCCAGTGCCTCGGCGGCGGTGGCGAAGGCCGTGGGCGTGACGCCGGAACGAGGCGCGGCGAGCGTGAGCGGCTCCCGGTGGGGCTCCAGCATCCGGGCGGCGGCGTGTGCGGTGTGCAGGTAGTGGTCGAGGACCCGGTGCGTCGCGTCGTCCCGTTCCGACCGGCCGTCGAGGCTGTCCGCCAGTTCGGCGGCGTAGGCGCGGAGCAGGTCGTGCGCGGCGTACCGGCCGGCGGTGTGCTCGGCGAGCAGGTGGTTGTCGGTCAGTTCGGTGAGCAGGGCCCGCGCCTGCCGCACCGGCACGCCGCTCATGCTTGCCGCGCTCGGCACGGTGATGTCGGTGCCGGGGTGCGACCCGATCAGCCGGAAGGTCCGCGCGGCCTCGCCGCCGAGCGCCCGGTAGGAGCAGGAGAAGATACTCCGCAGGTTGGTGGTCGGGTCGTTCGGGGCGAAGGCGTCGAGGCCGCCGCGTGCCTCACGCAGCTCGCCGGTCAGCACCGACAGGGCGACGTCGGGCCGCATCACGGCGTGGGCGGCCACGACGGACAGCGCCAGGGGAAGCCGGGCGCACAGGTCGACGATCTCGTCGGCGGCCGCGGGCTCGGCCGACAGCCGGTGCCGTCCGAGCCGGCCGGACAGCAGGCTCCGCGCCTCACCACGGTCCAACAGGTCCAGCCGCAGCGGCGTGGCGCCCTCGGCGGCGACCAGACCGACCAGCGCGTCGCGGCTGGTCACCACCACCAGGCACGTGGCCGCCCCGGGCAGCAGCGGGCGGACCTGTTCGGCATTGCGGGCGTTGTCCAGCAGGACGAGCATCCGTCTGCCGGCCAGCAGCGTGCGGTACAACGCCGCCTGCGCCTCCGGCTGCGGTGGCATCCGGTCGGCGGTCACGCCGAGGGCGTCGAGGAGATCGCGGACGGCCTCCGCGGGAGCCGTCGCCTCGCCGGTGGGCTCGAAGCCGCGCAGGTTCACGTACAGGTTTCCGTCGGGGAACCGCCCGGCGACGCGGTGCGCCCAGTGCACGACCAGCGCGGTCTTGCCGACCCCCGCGGTACCCGAGACGGTGACGATCGTGGACGCCGCGGCGGGCTGCTGCCCCGGCAGGTGCGCGTCGAGGCGGGCGAGGTGCTCCGCCCGACCCACGAATCCCGGGGTGTCGGGAGGCAGTTGGGCCGGCGTCGGGTGCGCAACGGTCACCGACGCCGGGTGCCGGCCGTGCGGCGCGTCCAGGTCGTCGCGCAGGATCGCCTGGTGCAGCGTCCGGAGTTCGGGCCCCGGATCGACACCGAGTTCCTCGGCGAGCCGCCGACGGACGACCGCGTACTGCACGAGGGCGTCGGCTCCCCGGCCCACGGCGTAGAGGGCGCGCATCAGCGCCGCGGTCACCGACTCCACGAGCGGATAGTCACCCACCAGTTCGGTGAGCCGACTGATCACCGGTTCCGGGTTCGCCACCCGCAACTCGGCGTACGCCCAGGTGACGACGGCTTCCGGGTAGTGCTGCCGCCAGCTCTCCCTGGTCCGCGCGGCCCAGGACCCCGACAGTCCCGCCAGCGGTTCGCCCCGCCACAGTGCGAGCGCCTCCCGCAGCAACGACGCCCGCCGGGCGTCCGGGCACGCCGGCTCCTTGGCCTGGGCGAGCAGGCTGCGGAACCGGTGTACGTCCACCCGGTCGGCGGCGACCTCGAGCACGTATCCGCCCGGCCGCCACACCAGCGCGGGCGGCTCACCGACGTCCACGAGGTGCAGGGCCTGCCGGATCCGGGTGACGTGTGCGTGCAGCGACTGACGTGCGCCCCGTGGCGGGCTGTCCCCCCACACCCGGTCCAACAGGGTCTGCGGCGTCACCGACCGTCCGGCGTCCACGAGCAACGCCGCCAGCACGGCGCGCTGCCTCGGCTGTCCGGCCGGCAGTCGCCGGTCGTCCGCCCAGATCTCCACCGGCCCCAGTACGCGAAAGTCGGCCACGAATCCCCCAAAAGCGGCATCACGATCGTCGCCCACCGGTCGCCCGCATCGATGCACAAGAATTTCACAAGCCGTCGACCCCACGCCACCGCCGACGCTGATGCGACAGATGTCGACCGCATCCGGTCGACCGATCAGGGGCAGAGAAGAGGAAGATCATGAAAAACGTGCTGCGGCGGTGCGCGGCGGCGGCGGCGGGATTCGTGCTGGCGCTGGTGTGCCTGGTGGAGCCCGCGTCCGCGGGGGACAGGTACGCCGGCTGCCCGTCGGGTTCCGTCTGCGTGTGGGCCGCCGCCGACTTCAACGACGGCCCGGGGAAGTGGCAGAACAACGAGGCCAACTACGGCAACTGGGGTCACGGCACCTGCCCGACGGGCACCTGGAGCAACTGCGTGTCGTCGGTGTTCAACAACGGGCAGAACTGCGCCGTCACCTTCCACGACGGCACCAACTACACCGGTGCCTTCTTCTACCGGCTGCCGCGCGGCAGCTACCTCGCCAACCTGGCGTACGACAGGTGGAGCGACGGGACCAGCCCCAACGACAAGATCAGCTCGCACAAGTGGTGCTGACGATCCGACGCTCGACGTCCCGGACGCTCTCCGTGGCCGTCGGTCTCCTGGTGCTCGTCTGCGGGAGTGCCTGCACCCCGCAGGCGGGCACCACCGGCCGCCAGGAGTCCGCGCTCGGCGTCGACGCGCTGGACCTGCTGACCGGCTCCGGCGGCCATCCCGCCCGCAGGCGGGTGCTGGAGCTGGCCGAGGAGAAGCTGGTCGAGCGGTGCATGGCCGCGCGTGGGCAGGTCTACTGGCCGGTCACCCCGCCACCGGTCGACGGGTCGGACGAGGAGCGTGCGGTCGACCTGCCCCGGCGCCGCGCGAAGGGTTTCGGGCTGGCGGAGGCGTCGAGGCCCCCGAGGGCGGGTCCGAACGACCGGCAGCCGGCGTTCCAGTTCGCCCTGTTCGGCGACACCCGGCGGTACGAGAAGCTGGAGCTGCCCAACGGCAGCGTCCTGTCCTACCCGACGGTCGGGTGCGTGGCCGAGAGCCGGGCCGCCCTGTACGGCGACGCCCGGCGGTGGGCCCGCGTCGACGGCGTCCCCCAGGTCCTGGACAACGCCCTCAGGGAACAGGTCGGAAAGGCACCGGAGCTGGCACGGGCCCGCGCCCGGTGGCTCTCGTGCATGGCCGGAGCGGGCTACCCGTACCCCGACCCGGAGGGCGCGGCCGAGGACCTGTCGCGTGCGTACCGGCAGGACGGCGACTCCGCCTCCCTGCGCCGCCGGGAGATCGCCGTGGCCACCGCCGACGGCGAGTGCGCGCTGCGGGCCCACGTGCCCGCGACGGAGCTCGCGCTACGTCGGGACGGGGCTCGGTCCCTGCCCGCCGCCCGGCGGCGCGAGCTGAACGACCTGGGCGCGGTGCACTGCGCCGCCTACCGGAGGGCGCAGCCTGTGGTCGGGGACCTGGCGCACGCCCAGCCGTGCCTGTCGAGCCCGGAGGGCGGCCGGTAGCGCCCGGAACCGGCGGGTCGGTGAACGTCGCGTGGTGTCGGGCCGGCGCCGTGGTGCCGGCCCGGTGCGACGTGTCCCGCCGCGGCGCAGCGAGGGGGTCAGCTGTCGTCGAGGTCGGCCGCGTCCGCCGGCCGTTGGTGCCGGCCGAGCCCGGGCGAGGCTCACGCGAGGGTGTGATGACCCGCCTTGACGACCTGGTCGTACTCACTGCGTCGGGCGTCGTAGGCGGCCTCCAGGAACGTCTCCGAGTCCGGGCCCACCGGCAGCCGGAGCGGCGGCGACTCCAGCTGACTGAGCCGCCAGACCACGTCCGCGAAGAGCCCGGGGGAGTTCACCTCGATCTTGGCGTTCATGCTGCGCAGCGCGCCGAGCATGCCGTCGCTGACCGGCGTGTACTCCGGGATCCGTTGCTCCGGCATCACCAGGTTGCCGCTGTACCCGGTGGCGAAGCCGCCCGGCTGGAGGATGGTGACCTTCACCCCGAGGTGCCCGGCCTCGGCGGCCAGCGACTCGGCCGCTCCCTCCACCGCGAACTTGCTCGCCGTGTACGCGGCCAGCCCGGGGAAGGGAACCATGCCGGCGACCGAGCTGACGAAGACCGCGTGCCCGTGGCGCTGCGCCCGCCACACCGGCAGCACAGCCCGGGTGAGCCGCCACGGCCCGAACACGTTGGTGTCGAACTGCGCGGCGAGTTCCGCGTCGGAGACCTCCTCGAAGGTGCCGAACTGGCCGTAGGCGGCGTTGTTGACCAGGACGTCGACACCGCCGAAGGCGTCCACCGCCCGCTCGACCGCCGCCACGCACTGCGCCGGATCCCGTACGTCCAGCGCGGCGGCCACCACGTTGCCCGGATGCCGGGCCACCAACGCGCCGAGGGTCTCCGGCCGCCGGGCCGTCGCCAGCACCTGCTCCCCCTCGGCGGCGAGCCGGGCCGCGAGGGCCTGACCGAGTCCGCTCGAACACCCCGTGACCAACCAACGCTTCGC
Organism: Micromonospora sp. DT62; assembly: GCF_049847285.1. NCBI lineage: Bacteria > Bacillati > Actinomycetota > Actinomycetes > Micromonosporales > Micromonosporaceae > Micromonospora > Micromonospora sp. DT62. The sequence goes on along the minus strand of NZ_JBNCOB010000003.1, from coordinate 364,445 downwards.
CATCGCTCTCGACCCGCCCAATCCGAAGGGTTACCTGTCGGGTGCAGAGTGTCAGAGCCCTCGGCGAGGGTGAAGGGACCTCGGCTGTCGCCAACCGGATTCGTCGGGTACCCGGCGCACCGCCGGCCGCTGGCCGAGGGGCGGCGGCCGGTTGGCCCAGCTCTCCGGGGCGGTCACCGCGATCTGTCCCTGCCAGATCTTGATGGTGGGATCGGCCGGTATCCTGGATCGGGTACGGAGTGTGACCATATATCCGCTATTTCGAGGGGTGACCATGTCCGATCACGCGTCCGGCCGCATCGAGGTCACCCCCCTGCGGGAACTGCTCGACGGGCCGTGGGCCGAGGTCCGCAACGCGCACCGGGACCAGCTCGACGCGCGCTTCCTCCCGGTGTACGGCGAGACCGGTGACCAGGCGCGTGAGCGGATCACCCGGTTGATCGCCGAACTCCCCGTCAAGCTGGGCATCGCGTCGGCCTTCCCCACCGAGTACGGGGGCAGATCCGATGTCGGCGGTTCGATCGTGGCCTGCGAGATGCTGGCGCAGGTCGACCTGTCGCTGATGGTCAAGGCGGGCGTGCAGTGGGGCCTGTTCGGGGGCGCGGTCGACGCCCTCGGCACCCGGCGGCACCACGACGCCTACCTGCGGGACATCATCTCGGGCAAGATCCTCGGCTGTTTCGCGATGACCGAGACCGGCCACGGCTCGGACGTCCAGCAGCTGCGCACCACCTGCACGTACGACCCGCGGACGCAGACCTTCGACCTGCACACCCCGCACGAGGCGGCCCGCAAGGACTACATCGGCAACGCGGCCCGGGACGGGCGGATGGCCGTGGTTTTCGCGCAGCTGATCACGGAGGGGCGGCGGCACGGTGTGCACGCGTGGCTGGTGCCGATCCGCGACGCGCAGGGCAACCCGCTGCCGGGCGTGACCATCGGCGACGCCGGACCCAAGGCCGGCCTGCTCGGTGTCGACAACGGGCGGCTCAGCTTCGACCACGTGCGGGTGCCGCGGGACATGCTGCTGGACCGGTACGGTCAGGTCGCGGAGGACGGGACGTACTCCAGCCCGATCGAGGACGACTCCCGGCGCTTCTTCACCATGCTCGGCACCCTGGTCCGCGGCCGGGTGAGCGTGGGCGGCGCCGCGTCGGCGGCGACCAAGTCGGCGCTGACCATCGCGGTGCGCTACGGCGACATCCGCCGCCAGTTCGACACGCCCGACGCGGACCGGGAGGTGCTGCTCAACGACTACCTGGCCCACCAGCGCAAGCTGCTGCCCGCCCTGGCCACCACGTACGCGCTGCACTTCGCCCAGGCCGAGCTGGTCGCCGCGCTGAACGAGGTGCAGGGCGGCGACGGGCCGGTCGACGCGCACCGGCAGCGGGAGCTGGAGTCCCGGGCGGCCGGTCTCAAGGCCGCACAGACCTGGCACGCCACCCGCACCATCCAGATGTGCCGCGAGGCGTGCGGCGGCGCCGGCTACCTGGCCGAGAACCGGCTGCCCGCCCTCAAGGCCGACACCGACGTCTTCACCACGTTCGAGGGCGACAACACCGTGCTGCTGCAGCTGGTGGCCAAGGGGCTGCTCACCGGCTACCGGGACGAGTTCGGCTCGTTGGACGGCTGGGGGCGCGCCTCCTTCGTCGCCGAACAGGTCCGCGAGATGGTGCTCGAGCGCACCGCCGCGCGGTCGGTCATCGAGCGGCTGATCAGCGCCGTGCCCGGCCGCGACGAGGAGGTCGCCGTCACCGATCGCGGCTGGCAGCTCAAGGTCTTCGAGGACCGCGAGAGGCACCTCCTCGACGGCGTGGTCCGCCGCCTGCGCAACGGCGCGGCGACGAAGAAGGACCGCCCCTTCGACATCTTCAACGACGTCCAGGACCATGTCCTCGCCGTCGCCGCCGCGCACGTGGACCGGGTCACCCTGGAGGCGTTCGTCGCCGGCATCGAGGACGCGACGGATCCAGAGGTCCAGGCGCTGCTCTCCCGGGTCTGCGACCTGTACGCGCTCAGCGTCATCGAGGCCCACAAGGGATGGTTCCTGGAGCACGGCCGCCTCACGCCGGCCCGCGCGAAGGCGATCACCGGCGTGGTGAACGGCCTGCTGAAGGAGCTGCGCCCGCACATGCGGACGCTCGTGGACGGGTTCGGCATCCCGGACACCTGGCTGCACTGCGCAGTCCTGCGCGAGGAATCCCGCAGGCAGGAGGACATGGCCGCCCACGACGCCGCCGGGCGAGGCCGCTGACGAGAACCGCCGCGATGACCGCGCGGACGAGAAGGGCTGCCGCGCCTGCCCAGCGCGATGGTGACCGGGCTGCCCCAGCGCGTCGTCGTGCGGCTGCGGTCGTCGCTACGTCGGCATCGAGCCCGCCGTGGCCGCCGGGTGCCCGGGCGCGCTTCGAGGTGCCGCGTAGGGTGCGTCGGGCGCGAGCCCGCCGATCGGCGTCGTCTTCGCGAGGCGGTCCTGCTGGGCGGCGGTGATCCGGCGGATCAGCACGATGAGCGAGGCGCCAGCGACCAGGCAGGCGACGGTGGGGATCAGCCGGGGGCCGAGCGAGTCCTGGTAGTAGCGGATGTACGTCGCGAACTCCGTGTCGCTGCGGGGCCACGGGGTCAGCCGGTCGTACCGCTGGTTCTCGAGGCGGAGCAGGATCCGGTCTCCGACGCTGAACGTCAGCCATGCGGCCCACCAGAGCCCGACCAGCGCTGGCGTGGCACGTCGCCAGAGGCTGTCGCGGGCGACGTTGGCGATCACCCGGGCCGGCACGACGAAGTTGGCGAGGGGGACCAGCCAGCCGGCGATGGCCCAGCCGGAGTTCAGTGTCGGCAGGGCCCCCGGGAACGCCTCCAGGTTCTTGCGCGCGCGCCAGGTCCAGATGATCAGTAGCACCGCGGCGGTCAGGAACGCCGACAGGTGGAGCAGGGTGAGCAGCACCTCGGCGGCCACCGCGCCGAGTAGCAGATCGCGGTCGCCGCGTTCGGCGGCGGCGCGGGCCAGCTGGACGCCGAACACGGGGAACAGCCCGCTGGGCAGGTAGAGCAGGCTGGCCGCACCGACGGCGATGGCGGCAGCCGTGCCCAGGCGGCGCAGGGGATGCGTGGGAACTCCCGGAGTGACCGCCGGTTGGCCCAGCGGAGTGTTGCAGCGCCGGCACTCGTTGAAGGCCGGGGACGTGGCGTCCCCGCAGGTCTTGCAGATCAAGGTGACCGTCCAGGATGGCGGCGAGAGGTGACGCGCGCAGACTAGACGATCATGACTGGAGGCGGTGACCCGCGCGACCAGGTCAGGCAGACGCGTCGATGCGAGTCGAGTAGGGAACATTACGTCTTGACGAACGGCATGTTATCGCTCACAGTCGATGGCTGAGGCCGACGTCGCGTGGCTTTCCGGGCGAGCCTGCTTGTCGACCTTGAATCAGGCGTGCGCCTGGGCGCAGGCAGGTCTTGTTAGCGCTAACTGCTTCCCGCTCGTGCCCGGCCACGCGTCGCGGTGCGCCCATCTCCGGGCATCCCGTTGGCATTCTCAGCCGAGGAGGATCATGTCTGTCTTCGATAGGTCTCCATCTCTCGCGCCGCCGCCGTCGCGGCGGCGCCGGTGGTTGCCGCGGGTCGTCGCCGCTGGGGTGGCCCTGCTGGTCGGTGGCGTCGCCGCGGCGGTGGTGTCGTCGGCACCCGCCGCCGCGGCGACGGTCGACACGAGCGCGTGGTACGTGTTGGTCAACCGCAACAGCGGCAAGGCCCTGGACGTGTACAACCTGGCCACGAACGACGGCGCGCGGATCGTGCAGTGGGCGCGCAACGACGGCAACCAGCAGCAGTGGCAGTTCGTGGACTCCGGCGGTGGCTACTACCGGTTGAAGTCGCGGCTGTCCGGCAAGGTGCTCGACGTCTACAACTTCTCGACCGCCAACGGTGCCAGCATCGTGCAGTGGGCCGACGGCAACGGGTCCAACCAGCAGTTCCGGCTGGCCGACTCCGCCGGTGGCTACGTCCGCCTGATCAACCGGAACAGCAACAAGGCGGTGGAGGTGCAGGGCGCCTCGACCGCCGACGGCGGGAACGTCGTGCAGTACGACGACTGGAACGGCAACAACCAGCAGTGGCAGCTCGTCCGCGTCGACGGCGGGGGCAACCCCACCACGCCGCCGCCCGGCACGTGTGCGCTGCCGTCGACGTACCGCTGGTCGTCGACCGGCGTGCTGGCGCAACCGAGGGCGGGGTGGGTGTCGCTGAAGGACTTCACCCACGCCCCCTACAACGGCCGGCAACTCGTCTACGCGACCACGCACGACACGGGAACGACGTGGGGCTCGATGAACTTCGGCCTCTTCACGAACTGGTCCGAGATGGCCTCGGCCAGCCAGAACCAGATGCCCTTCGCCGCCGTCGCGCCCTCACTGTTCTACTTCGCCCCCAGGAACATCTGGGTGCTCGCCTACCAGTGGGGCGGACCCGCCTTCTCCTACCGGACGTCGAGCGACCCCACAAACGTGAACAGCTGGTCGTCGCCGCAGACGCTCTTCACCGGCAGCATCTCCGGATCCGGCACCGGGCCGATCGATCAGGCGATCATCGGTGACGACACCAACATGTACCTGTTCTTCGCCGGGGACAACGGGAAGATCTACCGGGCCAGCATGCCCATCGGGAACTTCCCGGGCAGCTTCGGCTCGACCTACACGACCATCATGAGCGACACGACGAACAACCTGTTCGAGGCGGTCCAGGTCTACAAGCTCCAGGGCCAGAACCGGTACCTCATGCTCGTCGAGGCGATCGGCGCGCAGGGTCGCTACTTCCGCTCGTTCACGGCCACCAGCCTGGGCGGTACGTGGACGCCGCAGGCCGCCACCGAGAGCAACCCGTTCGCCGGCAAGGCCAACAGCGGCGCCACCTGGACCAACGACATCAGCCACGGCGAGTTGATCCGCAGCAACGCCGACCAGACCATGACCGTCGATCCCTGCAACCTGCAGTTGCTCTACCAGGGACGTTCCCCCAACTCCGGCGGCGACTACGGCCGCCTGCCGTACCGCCCGGGTCTGCTGACCCTGCAACGCTGACGACGGGCACCGGATCCCCCGGATGTCGTAGACGTCCGGGGGACACCGGCGGGGGTGCCGGTGTCACCAGAGGCGATGCGCTGGTTGCTGCGCTATGTGGCCGAGATCCACCCGGTGTCCCCCCGAGTGCCGTTATGGCGGACCCGTGATGGCCGGCAACGGCCGCTGACCTACTGGGTGCTGAGACGGGTGCTGCAGCGCGCGAGCCGAGAAGGGTGCGTGCCGCGGGGTCCGGTACAACCACCCGATTCGATGGCGACTCGCTCACATGGCGAGGACATACCAGGTTCGTTCGTCGCCGAACTGCATCCACATTCGGTTGTCTCGGCACACTGTTCGCCGCGCCCAGGTGGTTGGGCGGTGGCCGGTGGGCAGGAGAAGTGGCGCTGTCGTGGTGGCTTCGACCGGGCCATCGGTGATGCGGGAAAACGTGACCAGGTAGCGGCCGGCGGCTTGCGGGCCGTGCCCCTGGCCGGCTACGAACGCCACACGCTGGCCGGCAACGATGATGCCACTCGCGGAGCGGACGGGCCGCACCCCGTCCTGGTCGATTTCCACAAGTGGGAAGCCCGTGTAGGGATACGCCCAGGTGCGGTGGATGCCGACGTTGAGCGCGTAGCAGTCGACCCAGCTCGCTGGGCCGTTCCGATCTTGGGTCGCATACCAGGCTGCGTCGCCAGCCGCGGTCCAGCGGATGAGGCCGGGCATGGACATGCTGGTGCGGTGGGGCGGTTGTGTGCGGTTCTGCCTGACCGGATGCGGTGCGCAGATGGAAGCCTCGTCAAAGTAGCTGATCCAGATATTGCCCGCCCGGTCGACCATCAGTTGCTCGATGCCGTCGCCGGCGTGAAAGGTGGTCCGGATCGAGCCGTCGGCGTTGACGATGCGCGCATTGTGGGGGATCTGCGCCTCGAGCTCGGCGACGGTCGTGGCCTCCGGCCCGGTAGGCATCCGGCATCGTGCTGCCGCTAGAACGAAGCCGTCATCGAGGACGTCGATTTTGGGGAACCGCAGGTCGAGTTCTGGGATGGTCACCTCGGTGACGTCGCCGCCGTCGATGACGACCGCAGTCGCGGCATACGGCTGGAGCGCGGCTCCCCGCTCGGTGCAGGCCGCATCTGGGGCGACCAGTAGCGCGATGACACGTCCGGTGGCATCGACGGTGGAGGCCGCCACATTCCTGTCCGCATAGCGCTCGGGTAGGGCGCACCAGACGCGCAGCCGTGCACCTTGCCCGCTCATCAGGCGGTAGCGGTGTCCGTTCTTTCAACCATGCTCTGATCATGTCCGCAGGGAGGCTTCGATGCAAGGACGGCGACCTGCATACTGGCGGAGACCCGACCCGCTAACCGGATTTGCCGTGATCCGCGCGCTACCCGACGTACCGGCGTCAAGGCGGCTCGTACGCAGGCACCCATCGCTTCCACTCCGCCCGGCGGTGCAGTTAAGGCGCCGTTGCGGCCCACCGGCTCGTGCTTGTCGTAGCCTAGGTGCTCGGTCAGCTCCGCCTCCAGGGCGGTCTCCAGCACCGTCTTGGTCAGCCCGGACAACAACCCGTCCCGGCCCACCAGATCCACACCCCTCGGCACGGGCCTGCTCCGCCAGCTGCAGTGCGAGCTGCTGGGTATCCATTGATTTCGGCACAGACTCGATGATCTCGGTCATTGCCTGTCCTTCCCGCCAAGCCCATCAGGCTCGGCGTGTCAGGCCAGACCGGCTACACCCTTACTCGGACAGTCCTCGGGCACGCCCCCTGAGAAGGGTGCGGCCCCTCCCTTGCCGGAGGGGCCGCACGCGGTTCTGGTCAATCTCCAGGGTGGGGGCCCTGCGTCGTAGCGGTCAGACCACCGTGCAGGCGACGCCGTTGAGGGTGAAGGCAGTCGGCTCGGCGGTGTTGCCGCTGGTGTTGGCCTGAAAGCCGATGTTGATGGTGGCCCCGGGGGCGATCGCGGCGTTGTAGTCGACGTTACGGGCGCTCACCTGACCGCTGGACGGCGAGTAGGTGGCACCCCAGCCCGAGGTGATCGACTGGCCCGAGGGCAGGTTGAAGGCCAACGTCCAGCCGTTGATCGCCGAGGTGCCGGTGTTGGTGATGTCGATGCTGGCCGTGAAGCCGGAGCCCCAGGAGTTCATCGTGTAGGCGACCCGGGGTCCCGTGCCCCCACCCGGGGGTGGGGTGACGGTGGGCGTGGGGGTCGGGCTGGGCGGCGGGGTGCCGTTCACACTGGTCACGAAGGTCATGATGCTTCGGGCGGGCAGCGTGACGGTGAGGGAGCCGTTCGACATGGAGAGCGCGCTCTGGGGCGCGACGGTCCGGCTCGCGTCGGTCAGCCAGTTCGAGACGCTGCCGGAAGCGGTGGTGCCCGACAGGCTGAACTGCTGGCTCACCGACGAGGTGTTCTTGTTGACGGCGACGATGACGACGCTGTTGCCGCCCCGGTACGCCGAGACGTAGACGTTTGATGCCGGGTTCGCCGTCGCGTCGATCCGGGTGTAGCCGGGCCGGACGAACCGGGCGAAGTGCGCCATCATGGCACCGCGCTTGCTGACCTGGCCGTCCTCCCGCATGGGGCCGTAGCTGCGCCGCAGATACCACCAGACGTACGCCTGGAACTCGGCGTCCACCATGGCGCGGTGGATGTGCTCGCCCACGTCGAGCGCCTCGGGCCAGGCATCGCCCGAGTTGGTGTTGCTGTTGGGGTAGTAGACCTCGGTCATCCAGAGCTCTTTGCCCGCGCCCTTCTGCTTGAAGAGCGGGTACGCAAAGTTCGAGTACGACGTCCCGTAGAGGTGGGCCCCGATGATGTCCACGTTGGCCAGCGCCGTGGGATCGTTGAGAATCGGGTCCGACACGGACTTGATGTACTGGAACGACTCGGGTGCCATGACCCGGGTGCTGATCGAGCCGGCGTTGTCCCGCAGGAACCTGACCATCTCGGCGGAGGTCCACCACGTCCAGTCGTGCGCGTAGTCGGGCTCGTTCTGCACCGAGATGCTGTACAGGGGCACCCCGTTGTTACGCAGGTACGTGGTGAAGTCGTTGAGGTGCTGCGCATAGGCGGCGTACGAGCTGTAGCGGAGCCGCTTCGCGTTGGTCTGGCTGCCGCGGGTGAAGGTCTCGATCATGCTGGCGGGCGGGTTCCACGGCGAGGCGAAGACGGTCACCCCGAGCTCGGCCGCGCGCTTCGCCGTCGCGAGGTCACGGCCGAAGTCAGCCGAGCTCTCGCCGACGGGAATCCGCAGGATGGAGAAGCCCAGCCGACCCTCGCCGGTGCCGAACGCGGTCTCCCGCTGGGCGGCCGTCAGGTCGCCGATCCAGGCGGCATGGGCCATGGCGCCATAGCCCTTGATCGTCTGCCGCTGCGCCGACAGGTTGACGGTCGCCGGCGCGGCCGAGGCTCCCGTGGCTCCCAGCAGTGTGGTCGCCGCTGCCGCAACCGGCACGGCCCCCATCGTCGTCAGGACGGCTCTCCGGCTCAGCAATCGCCGCTCGCCGCTGACCGGCCCGTTCTGATCGTGCGTCATTCTGCGTCCTCCTGGCTGGTGATGGTGATACGCGCGTGCCCCGGTCCGGTCCGGACCGGTCAGCGCCGCCCTGGGGACTGCCCTTGACCCCGGCGTCAATGACCCGTCGGCTCTCATCGACTGACGCCGCTGTTAGCGTTAACAGACCGTGATTTTAGGTTCCGGCGCAGGGCGGGTCAAGCACGGGGCGGACCGGGCATGACCACCCGGGCGCGACCGACGCTCCTGCCGGAGGCAGCGAGTTTCGCCGGGATCCTCGAAGGGCTGTGCGGCGACGGCCGAGCGTCTCCGCACAGCCCTCTCCCGGGGTCGGCTCAGGCGCGGGACCACTGCATGCTGGCGGCGGAGCCGCACGTCCGCTGTTCCAACGCGGCACCGGTGGCGGTGGAGCCGCCGACCACGTTCAGACACTTGTTGCTGTTGGCGTTGACCAGCTGGTGGTAGCCATCGCCGGTGGATCGCCAGCTGAACACCTGGTTGAGGCCGTCGTGGCAGGTGTACTGGACGATCCGGGCCCCGTCGGCCGTGGAGAAGTCCATCACGTCGACGCACTTGCCGCTGTGGGCGCTCTGCAGGCGTACGTTGCCCCCGCCGGCGTCGAGGAACCGCCACTGTTGCCAGCTCTGTCCGTCGCCCGTCCACTGGCCGATCACGGCGAGGTCGTCGAGGTTCGGCTGTTGGACGTCGACGACCTGGCCGCTGTTGCGGTTGGTGACGCGGTACGACGGGGCGGCCGTCCCGCCGCCGAACTGCCACCAGTTCACGTTGAACAGGTTTCCGGTGCCCCCGGCGAATCGCAGATACAGGTCCCGGGTCCCGGTGGCCCCGCTGATCGCGCAGGTGGAGGTGGTCCACGTCTGCCAGCCGCCGGTGCCGCCGACGGCACAGGTGCCGGCGAGCGGGCCGGTGGCGCTGTCCAGTCGTACCTCGATCCGGCCGCCGGCTGCCCCGGACGCCACCCGGGCGCTGAAGGAGGTCGCGCCGGCGCCGAAGGCGACGCCCTTGACCTTGATGTAGTCGCCGTTGGCGAGGTAGCCGACGTTCATGCCGCCTTCGCTGGACGGCTCGGTCTCGATGCCGGAACCCCAGGCGATCGTCTCGGCCTCCTGCCGGGTGTACGGGTTGAGCGTGCCGACCTGCGGGACGCCGGTGGTGGTCATGTTCATCGTGGGAATGGTGCCGTTGGAGTTGTAGGCGAACTTCTCCACCGCCACGGAACGGGTGAATCCGCCGCCGCCGGGCAACGCCCGTTGTGGTAGAAGAAGTACGACCCGCCGTTGAAGTCGACGATGCCGGGATGGTTGGTGAAGCTGGCACCCTGCCGGGGCATGACCGTGCCCCGGTACGTCCACGGCCCCGTCGGGCCGGGCGCCGTCGAGTAGCCGATGAACTCGGAGCAGCACTCCGCCGCGAACACGTTGTAGTAGAGCCCGTTGCGCTTGAAGACCCAGGGGCCTTCCTCGTAGAGGGTCGGGCGGCTCGCGTTGCCGGTTCGGGTGCCGAACCCGGCGGTGGTGAGCGGGATCCGGGTCGGGCTGCCGGAGAACGAGATCATGTCGGGATTGAGCCGCACGTACCACAGGTTCGGGTTGCCCCAGTACAAGTACGCCTGCCCGTCGTCGTCGACGAGGACGTGCGGGTCGATCTCACCGTTGCCGACCAGCGGGCGGCCGAGCGCGTCCCGGAACGGCCCGGTCGGGCTGTCGGCGACACCGACCCCGATCACCATTCCGCCGCCGCGCTGCCGCACCGGGACGTACCAGTAGAACTTTCCGTTGCGCGGGACGACGTGGCCGGCCCAGGCGTCCGCGTCCGCCCAGGCGAAGGTGCCGAGGCTCATCGGTACGCCGTGGTCGGTCCAGTTGACCATGTCGGCGGAGGAGAACACCCGCCACTCGCGCATGGTGAAGTACGTCGAGCCGTCCTCGTCGTGCCCGGTGTAGACGTAGACGCGTCCGTTGTGCACCATCGGCGCCGGGTCGGCGGTGTAGATGTGCTGGACGATCGGGTTGTCGGCCTGCGCGGTGCCGGGCAGTAGGGCGACGGTGCAGATCAGTCCGGCGAGTACGGCGATGGCGTGCCGAGCTCTCGTCCCGATCCGGCGTGCGCGTGTCAGCTTCAAGGCTCACCCCCAGGGTGTCGGGCGGTCCAGCGCTTCTCACCGCAGGCGCTGCACTCGAGCGCACCCGAGAGACCAAGAACCCTGTTATCGCTAACATCCAACATCAAGATGTCTCACGTCGTGCGGGCTGGGTCCGGTACGCGTGCGGAGAATCGCGCGTGATGGGATGGCAACGCGAAACGTCGTGTCGTTGACATCGATTACTTGCGATGCACCGTACTGGCCTCGGCGGTGGGCGTCAACGACGAGCCGGAGCGCTGTGCCCGGGGGCCGCGAGCTCGGCGCGGCTGACGGACGTCGCGCCGAACTCGCGCCCTGTCCCATTTATTGACACCTAGCTCTGTTATCGCCAACATGCGGCCTGGGCTGGCTGGTCGCGGGAGCCGACATCGCCACCGGGTGCAGCGGCGGCACCGACCGCGTCGCGTACCTCGGGGTGCACGGCACCCGGGACGGGGTGCTCCCCATCGCGAGCGGCCGGTCGCTGCGCGACCGGTTCGTGCAGCACAACGCCTGCGCCGCGCAGAGCCCGCGCGAGCCCGCGACGGGCAGCCTGACCCACATCCGGACCGCGTACTCGGGCTGCGCCGCCGGCTACCCGGTGGAGTGGATCGCGTTCGACGAAGGACACATCGCGGCGCCCCAGGACGGGGCGCCGGCGACAGCGGCACCCGGACCTGGGTGCCGGGGGAGACCTGGCGGTTCTGCACGCAGTTCCAGTAGGAGGCGAACGGTCCGGCCGGCCGGTGGGAGCAGGCGCGTCCATCCGGCCGGCCGCACTACGGTCGATGGCCGTCGGTCACACCCGGCTCCACCGCTGGTTGGTGCTGCCGTGGCAGGACCAGAGGATGACCGTGGTCCCGTTGGCGGTGCCACCGTTGTTGACGTCCAGGCACAGGGACGGGAAGCGGACGTTGCTCACCGTGCCGTTGCCGTTGAACGTCCACTGCTGGTTCGTACCGCCGTTGCAGTCCCAGAGCTGCACCCGGGTGCCGTTGGCGGCGGTGCTCGGCACGTCCAGGCACTTGCCGAGGACGCGCAGCGTCTGCCCGCTCTGACTGATCTGCTGGTTGGCGTTGCCGTGACAGTCCCAGATGAGCGTCCCGGTGCCGTTGGCGGTGTGGGAGTTGTCGACGTCGAGGCATCGTCCGGCCGATTCGCTGCGTAGCCGGAACGTGGTGGGGGGCGGCGGGTTCGTGGTGCCGCCGCCGCTGACCCGGTACACCACCGTGCCGTGCGCCGGGACGCTCGCGGAGATCGTTCCGGTGCTGGTGGAGGTGCCGTTGGTCCACGCGTCGCGCAGGGTGAACGAGGTGCCGCTCTTGCCGATCGCCGCCGCCGTCGTGGAGATCGTCGTGGCGGAGCTGCCCTGGTTGAACAGCGCGACCGCGACGTCACCGTTGGCCAGCCGCTTCGCCAGCACCCGCCGGGTGCCGTCGTTCGACACCTGGACCGCCTGGAGCCCGAGCGGGTCCTGGTTGATCGCGACCAGGTTCTGGTTCCGCAGGATGCTCAGCGTCGCCGCGCTGGCCGAGCGCAGGTCGTTGCCCATCATGAGCGGCGACGCCATGATCGACCAGAGCGCGAAGTGGCTGCGCATCTCGGTGTCGTTCATCCCGCCGTTGCCGACCTCCAGCATGTCCGGGTCGGTGAACCCGCCCGGTGCGGCGTACCCGGCCAGCGGCACGTTGACGTCGACGATGTTCCGGATGCCCATCGGGTAGCCGTTGGTCTGGCCGGTGTCCCACGCGTTGGTGATGTCCTCGGTGGTCCGCCAGAGGTTCGCCACGTCGCTCCAGTTGCGCTGCGGTCCGGTCTTCTCGTGGATGCTGTTCGGGTTGATGCTGTAGACGATCGGTCGGCCGGCGGCGGCCAGCGCGTCCCGCATGATGCCGAACCTGGCGACCTGGTCGTTGATGGTCCCGGTGGGGGAGCACCAGTCGTACTTCAGGTAGTCCACGCCCCAGGCGGCGAACTGGCGGGCGTCCTGGTACTCGTGCCCGAGACTGCCGGTCGAGCCGGGGAAGGCGTCGAAGTACTGCGCACAGGTCTGGTCCAGCGGCGCCTGGTAGAGGCCGAACAGCAGGCCGCGCGAGTGCAGGTAGTCGCCCAGCGCCTTCATCCCGCTCGGGAAGCGCTGCGGATGCGCCTGGAGGTTGCCCTGTGCGTCCCGGTCCGGGTTGAACCAGCAGTCGTCGACGACGACGTACCGGTACCCGAGATCGCGCAGCCCGTTGGCGACGATCGCGTCGGCCGTCTGGCGGATGAGTGTCTCGTTGATGTTGCAGCCGAACGTGTTCCAGGTGTTCCAACCCATCGGCGGCGTCCGGGCGACGCCGTTGTCCAGCGCCTGTGCCGGACGGGGCGCGACGGCCCCGTCCGCGACGGTCGCCGCGAGGGCCACCGCCAGGATGCCCAGGGCGGCGGCCAGCCATTGTCTCGGTGTGCGCACGTGTTCCTCCTCGGTCGGAGCGGTGGGTGGCGTCGGGTCGGGCGCCGGCGCCGGGATGCGGCGAACGAGGGCGTCACGGGGCGTGGCCGGTCAGCTGTCGCCCGGCCCTGCCCGCGGGCATCGCCGGCATACCTCGGGACGGGATCGTCCGGCCCTCGGCCGACCTCGTGCCGGATCCCGTCGCTCGCCGTCCGTCGTCGCGTACCCCGGTCGGCTCCGGCCCGGTGCCTGCCCGGGGACACGACGCGATGAGACGGATGTTATCGCTGACATCCATTGATGTAAATCGCCGATGGCGATGCTGCCTCGTCGGCGCGCTGGCCGGCGCCGGTCCGGGTCGGCGTTTGTCGGTCGGCATCGCAGCTCAGCGCGCACGGCGAAGTCGGCGTCCCCAGAGGATCGGTCCGTGCCCGGCTGGTGCCGTGCGATCGCGAGAGCGTAGAGAAGGGCCGAATGTTTTCGCTAACATGCATCGATCCGTCGTCTGGGCTGCGGCGCTGGTTGCTCCCGCCCCCGGGCCTCCGCCGAGCGGGCGCCGGCACCCCGTCCGGGCAGCCGAGAGTGCGGGGATGGTGACCGCGCGTGACGCCTCTGGTCCGGGCCACACGCTCCGCCTATCCTTCCGTTACTGAGCTGTTGTCGGCCGACGTCTTGACGGCGCTGTATGTGAGCGTTAACACTATGCCGGTCATTGATCGGAGGTGGACATGAGCAGTGTGGACGGTGCGGGCGAGCGGTACGTGGTCGGAGTCGACTACGGCACCCTCTCCGGGCGGGCCCTGGTGGTCCGGGTTCGCGATGGTGCCGAGGTCGGGACCGCGGTGCACGAGTACCGCCACGGCGTGATCGAGGCCGTGCTCCCCGGCGGCGGCCCGGCACTGCCCCCCGACTGGGCCCTGCAGGACCCGGAGGACTACCGCGACGTCCTGCGGCACGCCGTCCCCGCCGCCATGGCCGACGCCGGCGTGGACCCGTCGCAGGTCATCGGCATCGGCACCGACTTCACCGCCTGCACCGTCCTGCCGACGCTCGCCGACGGCACCCCGCTGTGCGAGGTCCCGGAGCTGCGCCACCGGCCGCACGCCTGGGTGAAGCTGTGGAAGCACCACGCCGCCCAGTCGCACGCCGACCGCATCAACGCGTTGGCCCACGAGCGGCACGAGCCGTGGATCGGCCGCTACGGCGGCAAGATCTCCGCCGAGTGGCAGTTCGCCAAGGGTCTTCAGATCCTCGAGGAGGATCCGGAGGTCTACCGCCGTGCCGAGCGCTTCGTCGAAGCCGCCGACTGGATCGTGTGGCAGTTGTGCGACGAGGAGACCCGCAACGTCTGCACCGCCGGATACAAGGGCATCCGGCAGGACGGCCGGTACCCGTCGACCGACTACCTGAGCGCCCTAAACCCGGGCTTCGCCGACTTCGTGACCAAGGTGGATGGTCCCCTGCTGCCGCTGGGCGAGCGGGCCGGCGCCCTCAGCTCCCGCGCCGCCGCCTGGACCGGGCTGCCGGCGGGCATCGCGGTCGCGGTCGGCAACGTCGACGCCCACGTCACCGCCGCCTCCGCCCAGGCGCTGAACCCCGGGCGACTGGTGGCCATCATGGGCACCTCCACCTGCCACGTCCTCAACGGCACCCACCCCGCCGAGGTGCCCGGCATGTGCGGTGTCGTCGACGGCGGCATCAGCGCGGGCGCGTGGGGTTACGAGGCCGGGCAGAGCGGAGTCGGCGACATCTTCGGCTGGTTCGTCAGGAACGCCGCGCCGGACGGAGTCGCGTCGCACGAGCGGCTGACCGAACTGGCCGCCGGCCAACCGGTCGGAGCCCACGGCCTCATCGCGCTGGACTGGTGGAACGGCAACCGCTCACCGCTGGTCAACCACGACCTCAGCGGCCTGATCGTCGGCCTGACCCTGGCCACCCGGCCGCAGGACGTCTACCGGGCGCTGCTGGAGTCCACGGCGTTCGGCACCCGGATGATCATCGAGGCGTTCGTCGAGGCCGGGATACCGGTCACCGACCTGGTCGTCGCCGGTGGTCTCGCCTCGAACCGGCTGCTCATGCAGATCTACGCCGACGTCACCAACCGCCCGCTGAGCATCATCGGCTCCGCCCAGGGCCCGGCGCTCGGCTCGGCGATCCACGCGGCCGTCGCCGCCGGGGCGTACCCGGACGTCCACCGGGCCTCGGCGGCGATGGGCCGGGTGAACGAGGGCGTGTACCAGCCGGACCCGGACG
Organism: Micromonospora sp. DT62; assembly: GCF_049847285.1. Lineage (NCBI taxonomy): Bacteria > Bacillati > Actinomycetota > Actinomycetes > Micromonosporales > Micromonosporaceae > Micromonospora > Micromonospora sp. DT62. Next base: position 349,042 of record NZ_JBNCOB010000003.1, on the reverse strand, counting down.
ACGCGCGGGCGTACGACGCCCTCTACGCCGAGTACCGCGCGCTGCACGACCACTTCGGCCGCGGCGGCGACGACGTCATGCTCCGCCTGCGGGCGATCAGGAACACGGCCCTGGACGCGGCCGCGGCGCGGACCGACACGGTTTTGGAGGCGATCGGATGAACACCGACGCGGCGCGGCAGGTGAGCGACCTGCGGGAGACGGTGGCCCGCCTGCACGGCGAGTTGACCCGGTACGCGCTGGTGGCCTGGACCGCCGGCAACGTCTCGGCGCGGGTGCCGGGCCAGGACCTCATGGTGATCAAGCCCAGCGGTGTCGACTACGACGCCCTGACGGCGGACACCATGGTCGTGTGCGACCTGAACGGGGCCGTGGTCGACGGGAACGGCGCGCCGTCCAGCGACACTGCCGCGCACGCCTACGTCTACCGGGCGATGCCGGAGGTCGGTGGCGTCGTGCACACGCACAGCAGCTACGCCACCGCCTGGGCGGCCCGGGGCGAATCCATCCCGTGCTGGCTGACCGCGCAGGCCGACGAGTTCGGCGGGGAGATCCCGGTGGGGCCGTTCGCCCTGATCGGTGGTGACGACATCGGCAAGGGGATCGTCAGCACCCTGTCCGGGCACCGCTCGCCGGCGGTGCTGATGCGCAACCACGGGGTCTTCACGATCGGCAAGGACGCCTGCGCGGCGGTCAAGGCCGCGGTGATGTGCGAGGACGTCGCCCGCACCGCGCACCTGGCACGGGCGCTCGGGCAGCCGCTGCCGATGACGCAGGCCGACATCAGCTCGCTGCACGACCGGTACCAGAACGTCTACGGCCAGCGCCCGGCATCCGGCTGACCGGGAACGGCCCCTTCCCGTACCAACCTCACCACCACACCGGGACACGCGCGCGCCACGTGTCCGGACCACCCCACCGAGGAGAACCTATGAGAACCAGGAGAACGGCACGCACCCTGATCGCGGTCGTCGCCACCGTGCTGCTCACGGGCAGCGTGGCGGCCTGCGGCAACAGCGACACCGGCGGCGGCTCCGCCGACGACGGCAAGGTCACGCTGGGCTTCTCGCAGGTCGGCGCGGAGAGCGGCTGGCGGACGGCGAACACCACCTCGATCAAGGAGGCCGCCGCCGCGGCGGGGATCGAGCTGAAGTTCGACGACGCGCAGCAGAAGCAGGAGAACCAGATCAAGGCGATCCGGAACTTCATCCAGCAGAAGGTCGACGTCATCGCCTTCTCGCCGGTGGTGGAGTCCGGCTGGGACACCGTGCTGAAGGAGGCCAAGGACGCCGGCATCCCGGTGATCCTGACCGACCGCTCCGTCGACTCGGCCGACAAGTCGCTCTACAAGACCTTCCTCGGCTCGGACTTCGTCAAGGAGGGCCGGCTGGCCGGCGAGTGGCTGGTGGAGCAGACCAAGAGCGCCAGCGGGCCGGTGAACGTCGTCGAGTTGCAGGGCACCACCGGCTCGGCGCCGGCCAACGACCGCAAGGAGGGCTTCGCCAAGGCGATCGCCGCCAACCCGAACCTGAAGGTCGTCGCCTCCCAGTCGGGCGACTTCAAGCGGGCCGACGGCAAGCAGGTCATGGAGCAGTTCCTCAAGGCCAACCCGAAGATCGACGTGCTCTTCGCGCACAACGACGACATGGGTCTGGGCGCACTGGAGGCGATCACCGCAGCCGGCAAGGTGCCCGGCAAGGACATCACCATCATCACCATCGACGCGGTCAAGGACGGCATGCAGGCCCTCGCCGACGGCAAGTTCAACTTCATCGCCGAGTGCAGCCCGCTGCTCGGTCCGCAGCTGATGGACCTGGCGAAGAAGGTCCACGCCGGCGAGGAGGTCCCGGCCCGGATCGAGACCGAGGAGACCACCTTCACGCAGGAGCAGGCCAAGGAGGCACTGCCCAACCGCAAGTACTGACCGACGCCGGGGTCGCCGTCCGCTGACGGCGACCCCGGCCCGTCGCTCGCTCCTGTCTACCGACACCATCCAGAAGAGGTCCGATGGGATGACGGATAGCCGTCCGGTCCTGACCATGACCGGGATCAGCAAGACCTTCCCCGGGGTACGCGCGCTCCACGACGTCGACTTCCGCCTGTTCCCGGGCGAGGTCCACGCCCTGATGGGCGAGAACGGTGCCGGCAAGTCGACCCTGATCAAGGTGTTGACCGGCGTCCACGCCATCGACGAGGGCACCGTCGTACTCGACGGTGAGCAGGTCGCCTTCAGCGGCCCGATGCAGGCGTCGGCCTCCGGGGTGAGCACCGTCTACCAGGAGGTCAACCTCTGCACCAACCTGTCCGTGGCGGAGAACATCTTCATCGGCCGGGAGCCCCGTCGTCTCGGGGCGATCCGCTGGGGCGAGATGCGCCGGCGGGCGCGGGCACTCCTGGCCCGGCTGGACCTCGACATCGACGTCACCGCGCAGCTCGGCACGTACTCCCTGGCGGTGCAGCAGATGGTCGCCATCGCCCGGGCGATCGACGTACGGGCCCGGGTCCTGATCCTCGACGAGCCGACCTCCAGCCTGGACGCCGGTGAGGTCGCGCAGCTCTTCCGGATCATGCGGCAGCTGCGCGACGAGGGCATCGGCATCCTCTTCGTGACGCACTTCCTCGACCAGGTCTACGGCATCGCCGACCGCATCACGGTGCTGCGCAACGGTGCCCTGGTGGGGGAGTACCGGACCGGGGAACTGCCCCAGCTCAGCCTCGTCGAGAAGATGATCGGCAAGGAGCTCGACGTCCTGGAGCGCCTCGACGAGCAGCAGAAGCGGACCGCCGCCGTACGGTCCGACGCGGCCCCGCTGGTGGACGCGTCGGAGCTGGGCCGCAAGGGCGCGGTCGCCCCCTTCAGCCTGCGGATCCACGCCGGTGAGGTGGTCGGGCTCGCCGGCCTGCTCGGCTCCGGCCGCACCGAGGTGGCGCGGTTGCTGTTCGGCGCCGACCGCGCCGACCACGGCACGGTCGTCGTCGACGGCGGCGGAACGCAGGTGCGTAACCCGGTCCAGGCCATCGACCGCGGCGTCGGGTTCTGCTCCGAGAACCGCCGCGCGGAGGGCGTCGTCCCCGAGCTGTCGGTGCGGGAGAACATGATCCTCGCGATGCAGGCGGCGCGTGGTTGGCTACGGCCGATCCCCCGCCGCCGGCAGGACGAGCTGGTCGAGAAGTACATCCAGGCGCTCAGCATCCGGCCGGCGAACCCGGATCTGCCGGTGCGCAACCTCTCCGGCGGCAACCAGCAGAAGGTGCTCCTGGCCCGCTGGCTCATCACCGAGCCGCGCCTGCTGATCCTCGACGAGCCCACCCGGGGGATCGACGTCGGCGCGAAGGCCGAGATCCAGAAACTGGTGGTCCAGCTCTCCGACGACGGCATGGCGGTGCTGTTCATCTCCGCCGAGCTGGAGGAGGTGCTGCGGCTGAGCCACCGCGTCGCCGTGATGCGGGACCGGACGATGGTCGCCCAACTCGACAACGACGACACCCTCGACGCCGACCGCGTCATGCGGACCATCGCCAGCGGCACCACCGGTGCGGAGGTGATCCGATGAACGCCGTCGCCGACCGCCTCCGCCTGCTGACCGGCCACCGCCTGTTCTGGCCGGTGCTCGTGCTGGTGGTCATGATCCTGGCCAACACGATCTACCGGCCCGGCTTCCTCTCCATCGAGGTCAAGAACGGGCACCTCTACGGCACCCCGGTCGACATCCTCCGGCTGAGCGCACCGCTGATGCTGGTGGCGCTGGGCATGACCCTCGTCATCGCCACCGGCGGCATCGACCTCTCCGTCGGATCGCTCTGTGCCATCAGCGGCGCCATCGCCTGCCTCCACATCAGCGAGGCGCCCGACCAGAACAGCCCGGCGACCGTGCTCACGGCGCTCGCGCTGGCCTTCGGCGCCGCGCTCGCGCTCGGCGCCTGGAACGGGGTGCTGGTCGCCGTCATCGGCATCCAGCCCATCATCGCCACGCTGATCCTCATGGTGGCCGGCCGAGGGCTCGCGCAACTGGTCACCGAGGGCCAGATCATCACGATCAACTCCGGGCCGTACCGGGCGATCGGGCTCGGGCACTTCCTGACCCTGCCGCTGGCCGTCTTCATCGCCCTCGCGGCGGCCCTGCTCATCGCCGCGTTCACCCGGCGTACCGCGCTCGGTCTGATCGTCGAGTCGGTCGGCGGCAACGCCGAGGCGAGCCGGCTGGCCGGCATCCGATCCAGCCGCGTCGTCTTCCTCGTGTACGTGGTCAGCGCCGCCTGCGCCGCGATCGCCGGGTTCATGATGACGGCGAACGTGTCCAGCGCCGACGGCAACGCCGCCGGCCTCTGGGTGGAACTCGACGCGATCCTCGCGGTGGTCATCGGCGGCACCTCACTCGCCGGCGGCCGGTTCTCCCTCGGCGGCACCATCCTCGGCGCGCTGATCATCCAGACCCTGACCACCTCGGTGTACGCCATGAACATCTCGCCGCAGACGGCCCTGCTGTTCAAGGCCGTCGTCGTCATCGCCGTCTGCCTCATCCAGGCCCCGGCGTTCCGGGCCCGGTTCGGCCGCCGCCGTCGCGGCACCACGCCCGGGCCCACGGCACCGCGGCGGGAGAAGGAGCAGGTGCCGGCATGAGCAGCACGTCACTGACCACCGGCCGCGCGTGGCGACCCAGGGTGCCCCGGCGGCACGTCCCGGTCCTGGCCACCCTCGCCCTGCTGCTGGTCATGTACGCGGTCGGCGTGTCCCAGTACCGGGCGTTCTCCAACGTCCAGGTCGTCTTCAACGTCTTCATCGACAACGGGTTCCTGCTGGTCGTCGCGGTCGGCATGACCTTCGTGATCCTCACCGGCGGCATCGACCTGTCGGTCGGCTCCGTCGTCGCGATGACCGCGATGGTGTCGGCGTCGCTGCTCCAGGACGGGTTGCCCGCGGCCCTGGTGCTGTTCGTCGCGTTGCTGATCGGCCCGACGCTCGGGTTCCTGATGGGCTGCGCGATCCACTTCTTCGAGATCCAGCCGTTCATCGTCACCCTCGCCGGGATGTTCTTCGCCCGGGGCATGTGCACGTTCATCAGCGACGCGTCCATCCCCATCACCGACGGCTTCTGGACGGCCGTCTCGCAGGAGCGCATCGGCGACCCGCGCGGGAACTTCGTGTCGATCATCGTGCTGATCGCGTTCGCGGTGGTGCTCGTCGCCGCGTACGTGCTGGCGTACACCCGCTTCGGCCGCACCGTGTACGCGATCGGCGGCAACCCCCAGTCGGCGCTGCTGATGGGCCTACCGGTGGGGCGTACCCGGATCGCCGTCTACACGGTCAGCGGGCTCTGCTCGGCCATCGGCGGCATCCTGCTGTCGTTCTACACGCTCTCCGGCGCACCGCTGATCGCCATCGGCATGGAGCTGGACGTGATCGCGGCCGTCGTCATCGGCGGCACCGTGCTCACCGGTGGGTCCGGCTACGTCTTCGGCACCGTGCTGGGCGTGCTGGTGCTGGGCGTGATCCAGACCCTGATCACCTTCGACGGGAGCCTCAACTCCTGGTGGACGAGGATCGTGATCGGTGGCCTGCTCTTCGCCTTCATCCTCCTCCAGCGCCTCATCGGCATCCGCTTCAAGTGACCGCCCATCTCGCGGAAGGCAACTGCATGGCAACGCACCCCCAACCCGAGGTCTGGTTCCTCACCGGAAGCCAGGGCCTGTACGGCGAGGACACCCTCCGGCAGGTCGCCGAGCAGTCCCGGCAGATCGCCGCGCAGCTCGACGACGCGCCGGGGATCCCCGTCCGGGTGGTCTGGAAGCCGGTCCTGACCTCCAGCGCCGACATCCTCAAGGCCTGTCGGGACGCCGCCGCGCAGGATGTGGTCGGGGTGATCGCCTGGATGCACACCTTCTCGCCGGCCAAGATGTGGATCGCCGGCCTGGACGCCCTGCGGACGCCGCTGCTGCACCTGCACACCCAGGCCAACGTCCTGCTGCCCTGGGACGAGATCGACATGGACTTCATGAACCTCAACCAGGCCGCGCACGGCGACCGCGAGTTCGGCTTCATCCAGACCCGGCTCGGCGTCGCCCGCAAGACCGTCGCCGGGCACGTCAGCGACCCCCGGGTGACGGCCCGGATCGGCGCCTGGGCCCGGGCCGCGCTCGGCTACTCGGCGATGCGGTCGCTGCGGCTGGCGCGCTTCGGCGACAACATGCGCGACGTCGCCGTGACCGAGGGCGACAAGGTCGAGGCGGAGCTGCGCTTCGGCGTCTCGGTCAACACGTACGGCGTCAACGACCTCGTCGCGGTCGTCGACCAGGTGGCCGACGCGCAGATCGACGACCTGGTCAAGGAGTACGACGACACCCTCCGGGTCGACCCGCAACTGCGGCCCGGCGGGGCGCGCCACGACTCGCTGCGCTACGCCGCGCGCCTCGAACTGGGTCTGCGCGCGTTCCTCGACGAGGGCGGCTTCCGGGCCTTCACCACCAACTTCGAGGACCTCGGCGGTCTGCGCCAACTGCCCGGCATCGCCGTACAGCGACTCATGGCCGACGGCTACGGCTTCGGCGGTGAGGGCGACTGGAAGACCTCGGTGCTGGTGCACTCGCTCAAGGCGATGGCGGTCGGGGTGGAGGGTGGGACGTCCTTCATGGAGGACTACACCTACGACCTGACGCCCGGGAACGAGCTGGTGCTCGGCGCCCACATGCTCGAGGTCTGCCCGACGATCGCCGGTGACACCCCGAAGGTCGAGGTCCACCCGTTGAGCATCGGCGGCCGCGAGGACCCGGTCAGGCTGGTGTTCGACGCCGCGCCCGGCCCGGCGGTGGTGCTCGGCCTCGCGGACATGGGGGAGCGCTTCCGCCTGGTGGCCAACGAGGTCGACGTGGTCGCGCCGCCGCATCCGCTGCGCCGGCTGCCGGTCGCGCGGGCCGTGTGGCGGCCCCGCCCGCACCTGGCCGGCTCGGCGGAGGCCTGGATCACCGCCGGCGCCCCGCACCACACGGTGCTGTCCCAGGCGGTGGGCGTGGAGGAGCTGCACGACCTGGCCGAGATGGTACGCACCGAGCTGGTCGTCATCGACGAGCACACCGAGCCACGCCGCTTCGCCAACGAGATCCGGTGGAACCAGGCCTACTACCGCCTCGCCCGGGGGTTCTGACCCGCGCAGGAGGGCAACCACCAGCGCGCCCTCGACCTGGCCCGCTTGTCGATTCCGTCGGTGATCCCGGGTGGTCCTCCCGTGCCGGGAGGGCCCCCGTCGGCGTTCCGGTCGCTGTCCCGCCTCATGCGCAACGTCTTGACGAACGTCATGTTATCGCTCACAGTCGATGGATGGGGCGATCGGCCTCCACGGGCATGCCGGCCGAAGACCCCCTTATCCGGGGTCGTGCAACTCTGCGCGTCATGAGGGTGGCGCGGCTGTGAGCGATCACATCTGGGACGAATGATCGCCGTGGTGGCCGCAGGCGCCCGGGTGACGCTCCCCGACGGATGACGTTCCTGTCAGCGCTCTCGAAGGAGGATCATGGTTGCCTTTGGTGGGCCCTCGCGGGCTGTGCCCCGACGGCGTGGTTGGTTGTCGCGTGTCTCGGCCGCGGTGGTCGCGGTACTCGTGGGGAGCGGGCTCGTCGCGGTGTCTCCGGGGCCGGCTTCGGCGGCGACGGTGGACACCAACGCGTGGTACGTGTTGGTGAACCGCAACAGTGGCAAGGTGCTGGACCTGTACAACGGGGCCACGAACGACGGGGCGCGGATCACCCAGTGGTCGCGCAACAACGGCAACGGGCAGCAGTGGCAGTTCGTCGACTCCGGCGGCGGGTACTACCGGTTGAAGTCCCGCCACTCGGGCAAGGTGCTCGACGTCTACAACTTCTCCACGGCCAACGGCGCCAGCATCGTGCAGTGGAGCGACGGCAACGGGACGAACCAGCAGTTCCGGCTGGCGGACTCAGCCGACGGGTACGTGCGGTTGATCAACCGGAACTCGAACAAGGTGGTCGAGGTGCAGAACGCCTCCACCGCTGACGGCGGCAACATCGTGCAGTACGACGACTTCAACGGTGGCCATCAGCAGTGGCAGCTGGTCCGCGTCGGCGACGGCGGCAACCCCGGCGGCACCTTCACCAACCCGGTGGTCTGGCAGGACTTCGCCGATGTCGACATCATCCGGGTCGGCGACGTCTACTACATGTCGGCCTCCACCATGCACTACTCGCCCGGCGCCCCCGTGCTGCGGTCGTGGGACCTGGTGAACTGGGAGTTCGCCGGGCACTCGGTGCCCCGGCTGGACTTCGGCACGAAGTACGACCTGGCCAACGGCAGCCACGGGTACGTCGACGGCATCTGGGCCTCCACACTGAACTACCGGCCGAGCAACCGCACCTTCTACTGGGCCGGCTGCATCGACTTCGCCCAGACGCACATCTACACCGCGTCCGCCGTCGACGGCACGTGGAGCCGCCACACCACCATCCCCAACTGCTACTACGACGCCGGGATGCTCGTCGACGACAACGACACCATGTACGTCGCGTACGGCAACGGCACGATCAGCGTGGCCCAGCTGTCGCCGGACGGACGCACCCAGGTGCGGGCCCAGCAGGTGTACCAGACGCCGTCGAACATCGGCACGCTGGAGGGAGCGCGCTTCTACAAGCGCAACGGCGCGTACTACATCTGGCTCACCCGCCCGGCCAACGGCCAGTACGTGCTGAAGTCGACCAATGGCCCGTTCGGCCCGTACGAGCAGCGACAGGTGCTGCTCAACATGCCGGGTCCGATCTCCGGCGGTGGGGTGCCGCACCAGGGCGGGCTGGTGCAGACCCAGAACGGCGGCTGGTACTACATGGCGTTCACCGACGCGTACCCCGGTGGTCGGATGCCGACGCTGGCCCCCATCACCTGGACCAGCGACGGTTGGCCCCAGGTGCAGACGGTCAACGGCTCCTGGGGCGTCAACTACCCCAACCCGCTGCCGTCGCGTCCGGTCAAGCCGCTCACCGGGACCGACACCTTCCCCGGCACCACCCTCGGCGTCCAGTACGAGTGGAACCACAACCCGGACAACAGCCGGTGGTCGGTGGAGAACGGGCTGCGCCTGCAGACCGCGACGGTGACCAACGACCTCTACCGCGCGCGCAACACGGTGACCCACCGCATCCAGGGTCCGACCTCGACGGGCACCATCGAACTCGACTACTCCGCGATGCGCGACGGCGACCGGACCGGGCTGGCGATGCTGCGCGACACCTCGGCGTGGATCGGCGTCAAGCGGGACAACGGCGCCACGCGGGTGGTCATGACCAACGGCCTGACCATGGGTACCGACAACTGGAACACCACCGGCACCGGCACCGAGATCGCCAGCGCACCGGTGTCCGGCGGGCGGATCTGGTTGCGCGCCAACGCGGACATCCGGCCCGGCTCGGGGCGCCAGGCGAGGTTCTCGTACAGCACCGACGGGGTCACGTTCGTCCCGCTGGGCAACGCCCTGACCCTCAACAACGCCTGGCAGTTCTTCATGGGATACCGGTTCGGCATCTTCAACTACGCCACCCAGTCGCTGGGCGGCCAGGTGACGGTGCGCCGGTTCACCCTGGCGACACCATGACACCGGTCGCCGTTCCCAGGTGTGCGAGAGCCTGAGGTTCGTACGGCGAATGGCCCGGGGCGGGGTGCGGGAATCATCGGAGACCGCTCCCGCCCCGGGCGCGCGCCGCCGGCAGTCGCGTCTGGTGTGCCGGCTCAGCCGCACCCGGGCCGACGGACGACTGGCGTAGACTGTCGGCGTTTCCACCGGTCACCCGGCACACGTCGCCGTGGCGGAGGCAGCAACATGATGGACGCTCCCGTCGACGCCGACGTGTGTGATCGCCGACGGGCAGGCGGGGGAGGTGAGGTGGCCGTGCGCAGTCCCGCGATGACGGACGTGGCTCGCCTCGCCGGCGTATCGCACCAGACGGTGTCCCGGGTCCTCAACGGGCACCCCAATGTGCGCGAGCAGACCCGGCTGCGGGTCCAGGCGGCCATCACCGAGCTGGGCTACCGGCCCAACCGGGCCGCGCGGGCGCTGGTCACCGGCCGGTCCCAGGTGATCGGGGTGGTCGCGCAGAACACCACCCTCTTCGGCCCGGCGTCGCTGCTGACCGCGCTGGAACAGGCGGCCGCCGAGGCGGGCTTCGCGGTCAGCGTCGGCAGCGTCAGCGACCTCGACCACCAGTCCATCTCCGCGGCGGTGGAGCGGCACCTCGCGCACCGGGTCGCCGGCATCGTGGTGATCGCGCCCGTCGAGTCGGCCGGGGAGGCGCTCGGACGGCTTCCGAAGGACGTACCCCTGGTCACCGTCGACGGCGACCCGCGGCGGCCGATCCCGCTGGTGACGGTCGACCAGGTCGCCGGGGCCCGCGCCGCCACGCAGCACCTCCTCGACGCCGGGCACCGGACGGTCTGGCACGTGTCCGGCCCGCCGGACTGGTTCGACAGCGCGGGCCGGATCGAGGGGTGGCGGGAGGCCCTGCGGTCGGCGGGCGCCGAGGCGCCGCCGTTGATCCCGGCGGACTGGTCCGCGGCGGCCGGCTACCGGTGCGGGCAGATGCTCGCCCGGATACCGGAGGTCACGGCGGTCTTCACCGCCAACGACCACCTGGCGCTCGGCGTGCTGCGGGCGTTGCACGAGCACGGCCTGCGGGTGCCGGACGACATCAGCGTGGTCGGCTTCGACGACGTGCCCGAGGCGGCGTACTTCATCCCGCCGCTGACCACCGTGCGGCCCGACTTCGCCGCGGTCGCCCGGGCGAGCCTGGACCTGCTGCTCGCCCAGATCGAGTCGTCGGACGTCGCCGGCCCGCTTCGGCAGACGATCGCGCCCTCCCTGGTCGCCCGCCGCAGCGTCGGAGCGCCACCGCGCCGCTAGGGCCGGGTGGAGCTCCTCGCGACACGGTTCAGACGAACCGCCAACGCTGGTCAGCGGCCCCGCTGTCGGTGCCGAGGACGATCTGCGCGCCCTGGCTGCCGGAGCCGCCGCTCACCCCGAGGACCCGGCCGCCGTTGGGTCGCCCGCGGGGAACGGGACGGCACCGGAGCGCGCGGGGCAGGAGCCGACGCACACCGGATCTCGCGCATGCCCCGGGCCCGGGTGCGGGATCGACCCAGAAATATCCGGACGGCGATGTCGAGAACCCGGGACCGGCGCCGTCCCCGTGGTGGACGCGATCAGAATGGGTTCGCACCCGCACCAGAGGGGAAACACGATGGCCAAGTACCTGCTGCTCAAGCACTACCGGGGCGCTCCGGCCGGGGTCAACGACGTACCCATGGACCAGTGGACGCCGGAGGAGATCTCGGCGCACATGCAGTACATGCAGGACTTCGCGACCCGGCTCGAGGGGACCGGCGAGTTCGTCGACGGTCAGGCGCTCGCCCCCGAGGGGACGTTCGTCCGGTACGACGGTGAGGGGCGCCCGCCGGTCACCGACGGCCCGTTCGCCGAGACCAAGGACCTGATCGCCGGCTGGATGGTGATCGACGTCGACAGCTACGAGCGCGCCGTCGAGCTGGCCGGGGAGCTGTCGGCCGCCCCCGGGGCGGGCGGGAAGCCGATCCACGAGTGGCTCGAACTGCGCCCGTTCCTGACCGCGCCGCCCACCATCACGGAGTGACCTGATGGAGGAGGCCCTGCTCCGGAGCCTCACGCCCGGAGTGCTCGGGATCCTCGTCCGCCGCGGAGCCGACTTCGCGGCGGCCGAGGATGCCGTACAGGATGCGCTGGTCGAGGCGGTGCGCACCTGGCCGGCCGACCCGCCGCGCGACGCGAAGGCCTGGCTGGTCACCGTGGCCTGGCGTCGGTTCCTCGACGCGACCCGGGCGGACGTCGCCCGCCGTCGGCGTGAGGACCTCGTCGACGAGGAGCCCGCGCCCGGGCCCACGTCCGCGGTGGACGACACGCTCCAGCTCTACTTCCTGTGCGCCCACCCGTCGCTGACGCCGGCGTCCGCGGTCGCGCTCACGCTACGTGCCGTCGGCGGGCTGACCACCCGCCAGATCGCCCGGGCGTACCTGGTGCCCGAGGCGACCATGGCGCAACGCATCAGCCGGGCCAAGCGCACTGTCTCCGGCGTGCGGTTCAACCAGCCCGGCGACGTCGCGACCGTACTGCGCGTGCTGTACCTGGTCTTCAACGAGGGCTACTCCGGCGATGTCGACCTCGCCGCCGAGGCCATCCGGCTCACCCGGCAGCTCGCGGCCGCGATCGACCACCCCGAGGTGGCGGGGCTGCTCGCCCTCATGCTGTTGCACCACGCCCGGCGCGCCGCCCGGACCGCGCCCGACGGCAGCCTGGTGCCGCTCGCCGCGCAGGACCGCGGCCGGTGGGACACCACGTCGATCGCCGAGGGCGTCGAGATCCTGCAGGCCGCCCTCGCCCGCGACCGGCTGGGGGAGTTCCAGGCCCAGGCAGCCGTCGCGGCGCTGCACGCCGACGCGCCCACCGCCGGGGAGACCGACTGGGTGCAGATCGTCGAGTGGTACGACGAGCTCGTGCGCCTGACCGACAGCCCGGTCGTCCGGCTCAACCGCGCGGTGGCCGTCGGCGAGGCGGACGGGCCGCGCGCCGGTCTGGCGGCGCTCGTGGCGCTGGACGACTCGCTGCCCCGCCACGCGGCGGTGGCGGCGTACCTCCACGAGCGCGACGGTGACCTGGCGACGGCGGCACGGCTGTACTCCGAAGCGGCCCGGAAGGCGCCCAACCTCGCCGAACGAGACCACCTGACGCGCCAGGCCGCCCGGCTCAACGCCCGCCGGCGCCCCTGAGCGGTCCAGGCCTGCACGGAACTATTGTCCTAGGACGCTCTAGGGGGTGTGCGTCAACCGGCACCGGGAGGAACTGCGGGCACCACCGTCGGCTCGACGGGCCCTAGCATTGCCGGCGTGGCAACGCGGCTCGTGCAGATCAACATGAAGGCCCGGGACGACTCCGCGCTTGGCGGTTTCTGGGCGGAGGCGCTCGGCTGGGGAGTCTCCAGCGAGGGGCCCGGCGTGACCAACCTCGAACCCGAGGGCTTCGTCTACCCCGACCCCGTCGCGGTCTGCATCGACCTCATCGTCTCGCCGGAACCCAAGACGGTGAAGAACCGCGTGCACGTCGACCTCGCCACCACCTCGGCAGCCCACCAGGCGGAGACGGTCGCGCGCCTGAAGGAGCTCGGCGCGAGACCCGCCGACGTGGGCCAGGGCGACGTCCCGTGGACGGTCATGGCCGACCCGGAGGGCAACGAGTTCTGCGTGCTGGACCCCCGACCGCTCCACCGGGACACCGGGCCGATCGCCGCGGTGGTGGTCGACTGCGCGGATCCGCGAGCCATGGCGCGCTTCTGGGGCGAGGCCATGGACTGGGCCCTGCACGAGGTGACCGACCACAGGGCGGTACTGCGCTCCGCCAAGGGCGTCGGCCCCTACCTGCGGTTCCTCCGCACACCCGACGTCAAGACCGGGTGGAACCGCGTCCACCTCGACGTCCGCCCGTACCCGGGTGACGACCTGGCGGCCGAGGCGGCCAGACTGCGGACTCTCGGCGCCACCGCCGTCGAGCTGGACCGCGAGGTCCCGTGGACGGTCCTCGCCGACCCGGAAGGCAACGAGTTCTGCGTCCTCACCCCAGGCTGACCCGGCCAGCCGTGCGGGTGCTGGGCGCGGAGCTCGACGGTGGTCAGGTGGCGGCGGTCGCGACCGGCTGCGGGTACTGGTGGAAACCGCTGCCGCTCTTGCGCCCGTACCGGCCCGCGTCCACCAGTTCCCGCAGTGTGCGCCCGGGCCGGAAGCGGGGGTCGCCGGTGCACTCGAGCAGCACCAGGAGCGTGTCGACGACGGTGTCCAGGCCGATCAGGTCGGCGGTACGCAGCGGACCCGTCGCGTGGCCGAGACACTCCTGGAAGACCCGGTCGACGGTCGCGGCGTCGGCGGTGCCCTGACCGACGACCTCGGCGGCCTCGTTCACGGTGAGCATCAACACGCGGTTGATCACGAAGCCCGGCCCGTCGGCGACCACGATGCCGGTCTTGCCGATCGCGGCGAGCAGGTCGAGGGTGCGCTGGAGGGTGTCCACGCTGGTCCGCGGCGCCCGCACCACCTCGACGCTGTCCCTGAGGGGCGCGGGATTCATGAAGTGCGTCCCGACCACCCGGTCCGGCCGGCGGGTGCTGGCGGCGAGCCGGTCGATGGGGATGGCGGAGGTGACCGACGCGAGCACCGCCGCCGGTGGACAGACGGCGTCCAGCTCGCCGAAGATCCCTTCCTTGAGCGGGATGCGTTCCGGTGCGCACTCGATCACGTACCCGGCCCGGTCGAGCCCGGCGGTCCGGCCGGTCCAGTTGATCCGCTCGACCACCCGGGCCACCGGCTCGCCCGCGCGGTACGGGGCCAGCAGCCGGGCCTGCCGCAGCCCGGTACGCAGCCGGTCCACCGCCGCCGCCACCCCGGTCGCCGACCCGAGCGCCGGGTCGACCACGACCACGTCGTACCCGCCCTCGGCCAGGCACTGGGCGATGCCGAGCCCCATCGTGCCGGCGCCGACCACCCCGACGGTTCCGCTCATGCTCCCCCCTCGCCGCGTCTGATGATCCGTCCGCTGCGTCCGCTCACGCCGTCACCACCCGCACCGGGTGTGCCCGCGCGGCCGGCGGCCGGGCCGGGTCGATCGCGAGCGTCCACCGGTCGCCCGCGTCGTCCTCGACGGCGAAGCCGGCGAAGCGCAGGGTGACCAGCATCTGCCGGTTGACCGCGGTGGGCACGAACTCCGCCACCGGCCGCCGGCCCGCGGCGAGCGCGGTGTGCACGAGGTGGTCGAGCAGGGCCGCGCCGGCACCGCGGGACAGCACCCGGCACGACATCAGCAGCAGCCGCAGTACGGTCGCGGCCGGCTGCGACTCGGTGACGGCCAGCCCGACCGTGCCGTAGGAGCCGAACCTGTCCCGCAGCCGCGCCACCAGCACCTCGTGCCGCGGCGACGCGCAGAGCGCGTGCAGCTCCGCCAGGCTGAAGGTGACGCCGGTGGTGTTCAACTGGTGGGTGCGTACGGTCAGCTCATGCGCCCGGGCGAGGTCGGCCGGGCCGGCCCGGCGCACCTCCAGCACCAGGCCGAGCGAGGCGAGGAAGTCCGCGGGCGGCCCGGCATGCGTGGCCTCGGCGGCCCGGCGTCGCTCGTCGGTCCGGTAGAGCTGGCGGCGCTGCCGGGACTCCTCGGTGACGAACTCGCGGGCGAACTCGGGCAGCGCCGGCAGTTCGGCGACGGCGTCGGCCGGGTGGCAGCGCACGACCGGCAGCGCGGCGGCCACCTCGGCGCGCTCCACCGGGTCGTTGTCGACGAACGCGACGGTGTCCAGGCCGATGCCCAGGTCGGCGGCGATCCGGGTGACCGCGAGGGACTTGGCGCCCCAGCCCACCTCGACCCGGGTGAACAGGTCGAGCAGGCCGTGCGCGGCCAGGTGGGCGGTGGCGGCGGCATGCTCGCCCCGGCTGGCCACGGCGTGCAGGACGCCGCGCCGGTCCAGGGCGTGCAGCGTGCGTACGGCGGCGGGGAACGGCACCGGCTCGTCGCCCTCCAGCACGACGCCGTCCCACAGCGTGTCGTCGAGGTCCCAGACCAGGCACTTCACCATGCTGGTCACGGCCGCCCTCCCGGCCCCGCCGCGCGGGCACGCCGCAGCAGGTGGTCGGCGACGTGCAGTTCGGCCACCTGGGCGGAGCCCTCGATGATCTCCATGACCTTGGCGTCCCGGTAGAACCGGCCGGCCCGGCTGTCCGGGGCGCAGCCGGCCGCGCCGAGGACCTGCACGGCCGTACCGGCGACCAGGGCGGCGGTGCGCGCCGCCGCGTACTTCGCCGCGACCGTGCCGGCGATCGCGTCCGGAGCACCGGCGGCCCGCCACCGGGCGGCCCGGGCGGCGAGTTCCCGCGCGGCGGCGGTGTCCACCGCGGCCCGGCCCAGCAGCCCCCGTACGGTCTGGTGCTCGGCGAGCAGGGTGCCGCCCTGCCGACGGGTGAGCACGTGGTCGGTCATGTCCCGCAGGCACGCCTCGGCCATGCCCACGCAGCCCCAGCCGACCGTGAACCGGCCGTGGTCCAGTGCGGTGGCCGCGACGTGCGACAGGCCGAACCCGGGCGGTGCGACGCGGTTCGCCGCCGGGACCCGTACGCCGTCGAGCTGGATGTGGGCCAGCTGGGCGGCCCGCAGGCCGAGCTGGCCCTCGACCGGCTGCCGCGCCACGCCGGCCCGGTCGGTCTCGACGAGCACGGCGGTGTGCCGGCCGTCCAGCACCCCGAGCACCAGTAGCACGTCGGCGACCTGGCCGAAGGTCACCCACCGCTTGGCCCCGGTCAGCTCCAGGGTCGGCTGCCGGCCACCGCCGACGGCACGGATGCGGGTGTCGACGGCGGTCAGGTCGCTGCCCGCGCCGACCTCGGTGGCGGCGAAGCCGGCGAGCAGCTCACCGCGGGCGAACGCGGGCAGCCAGCGCGCCCGCTGCTCGGGGGTGCCCCAGCGCAGGACGGCCGCGGCGACCATGGCCTGCACGGTGACCAGCGCGCGCAGCGCGCCGCACACGCCGCCGAGCCGGGCGCACAGCTCACCGACCTGCGCCGGTGTGGCGCCGAGGCCGCCGTGCCCGACCGGCAGGTCAGCAGTGAGCAGCCCGGCGGTCGCCGCGGCGCGGCGTACCCCGGCGGGCAGCGCGCCGTCCCGGTCCCAGCGGGCCGCCTCGTCGCGCGCCGACGCGGCGAGGTCGTCGCCGAGATCGTCGAGCGCCGGCGGCGCGACCGCGGCGGTCACGCCGGGATCCCGGCCCGGCCGGCGGTCTTGGCCAGCACGAAGTCGGTCAGCCGGGAGATCGTGCGGAAGTGGTCGAGGTCGAGGTCGGCCACCTCGACCTCGATGTCGAAGCGACGTTCCACGAACACCACCAGCTCGATCGCGAACAGCGAGTTGAGCAGGCCGAGCGCGAAGTAGTCCTCGTCCGGGCCGATCGGTCCGGACACCGCAGGGGCGATGAAGTCGTGCAGCTCCCGCGCCACCGCGGGCCGGTCCGGTGCTCCCATCCCCACTCCCATCTCAGTCTCCCGCGACGGCCGCAGCGGGATCGCCGTCGAACTCGACCAGCACCATGCTCCAGGCGGCCACGGGGCTGGAGCTGATCAGTACGGCCCGCTCGCCGCCCCGCAGCCGCCCGGTGCCGATCTCGGTCGCCAGGTTGAGCAGGACGTCGTTCGCGCCGAGGTGGCCCAGGTCGCGCAGGTTGTCGCGGCAGGTCGGGGCGATCGCCACCTCGAGCGTCTCCTCGACGAACCGGAACGCGCCCGCCGACAGGTTGTGGCTGACGTGCCGGGCGACGTCCGCAGGGGTCAGCCCGTTGCGGTCGAGCAGGCTCCGGTACATCGCGCGCAGCCGATTGCGGCTCTCCAGCGCCAGCTGGAAGGAGTACTCCCGGGGGTCGCGGCACTGCTCGGTCCAGCGGGCCGACGGGCGGTCCCGGTAGTCCACCCGGAACAGGTCCCAGTAGCGGCCGTCGGTCTCCTGGAGCACGTCGCGCACCCGCAGCGGCCCGTCCCGCGAGACGACCACGGCCATGCCCCCGTCGCCGCTGACGGTGACGGGGTGCCGGTAGCGCCGGGGCGTGGCCGGCGTACTGCCGTGCACGACGAGGACGTCGGTCAGGTCCGGGTCGGCGGCCAGCAGGCCACGCGCCACCAGCAGCGCCGGCGTGGTCGACACGCAGCCCAGCCCGCCGACGGCGAAGGTCAGGGCCCGGTCGGCGCCGAGGTACGCCTGGAGCCGGGTCTCGGCGGAGCTCATCAGGGTGGCCGGCGCGCGGGACTCCACCACGACCAGCGCCCCGATCCGTGCCGGGTCCAGCCCGGCGGCGCCCAGCGCCCGGGTGGCGGCGCCCGCCGCCAGGTCGAACGCGTCCAGCTCCGGGTCGGTACGCACCCGGTCGATCCCGAGGCCGGCGCAGAGTTCCCGCTCGGCCGGCCCCAGGTACGCCAGCTCCGGCAGCTCCGCCACCGCGACCGACCGTTGCGGCAGGAACGACGCCATCGTCCGTACCGCGATCGTTCCGGGCATGTCGCCGCGCCTTTCGGTAGCAGGGGCCGTCGTCGGTGTTCCGTTCCGGGCGTCCGGACCCGCTCTTGCGTCCGGTGTGCCGTGCGCCGACTCGATGCCACTCTGCCGATCGCGGCTCGTGCCGGGACAGAGAAGGACCGGCAACGCCTCTGCCGCTCCTTCTCTGGTTCCGGCCTGCTCGCGTCCACCAGTCTCGATCCGACGCCGACCGCCGGTGAAGGGGGAGACCGCCGATGCCGAGCCGGATGCCCGACCAGACGAACGCCCCGCCGCCGGGCGGCACCCGGATCCGGCCGGTGCCGCGCACCGGCGCGCTGCGGCTGTCGCCCGGGCAGGAGCGACTGTGGTTCCTCGACGGGCTGCACGGCGACGGCACCGAATACCTCGTCTGGCTGCGGATGCGCCTGCGCGGACCGTGGGATCCCGCGGTGTTCGCCCGCGCCGTGACCGAGGTCGTCGGCCGGCACGAGGTGCTGCGCACCCGGTACCGGGACAGCGACGGCGAGCCGGTGCAGGTCGTCGACCCGCCCGGCCCGGCCGACGTGACGGTCGTGGACCTGACCGGGGGACCGGACGCCGGGACCCGGGCGGCGGCGCTGCTCGACACGGCGGCGGGCCGGCCGTTCGACCTGCGCCGGGAGCACCCGCTGCGGGTCATGGTGGTACGGCTCGCGCCGACGGAGCACCTGGTCGGCCTCACCCTGCACCACATCGCCGCCGACGCCTGGTCGTGCGACGTGCTGCTGCGCGACCTGGACCACGCGTACCGCGCGTTGGCGGCCGGCCGGCCCGTGCCGGCGCCGCCGTCGGTGCAGTACGCCGACGTCGCGGCCTGGCAGCAGGCCCGGCGCGAGGCCGCCGGCGCGGCCGGCATCGGCTACTGGCGGGACCAGCTCGCCGGGCTCGAACCGGTCCTGCTGCCCACCGACCGTCCGCGCGGCACCCGCCGCGACCCCCGCGGCGACCTGCTCGCCGTGGACGTGCCGCGGCACGTCGCCCGGCTGGTCGCCGCCGCGGGCGAGCGGTACGGCACGACCGCGTTCATGACGCTGCTGGCCGCCTTCCAGGTGCTGCTGGCGCACCGGACCGGCCGCACCGACATCGCCGTCGGGATGCCCGCCGCCGGGCGGGACGTGCCGGAGACCGAGGACCTGATCGGCTTCTTCGTCAACACCCTGGTGCTGCGGACCGACCTGGCGGGCGAACCGTCGTTCACCGAGGTGCTGGACCGGGTGCGCACGACGGTGCTGGCCGCGCTCGTGCACAACGACGTGCCGTTCGAGGACGTCGTGGCGGCGGTCCGGCCCCGCCGCGACCCCGCCCGCAACCCGCTGTTCGAGATCATGTTCCAGGTCCTGCACACGGCGGAGACGCCCGGCACGCTCGGCGGCGCCACCGTGTGGCCGCTGCCCATGAACGCCACCGACGCCAAGTTCGACCTGGTGTTCACGGTCTGCCGCACCGCGGCCGGCGACCTGCGGTGCGTTCTCGAGTACGCCGGCGGCCTGTTCGACCGGACGACGATGCTCCGGCTCGCCGAGGACTACGTGGCGCTGCTGGAGCGGTCGACCCGCGAACCGGAGGCCCGGGCGGTCCGGCTGGCTCCGGCGCCCGCCGTGCCGGCCGTGCCGGCTACTGCGGCCGTGCCGGCGACTGCGGCAGTTCCGCCGGCACCCGCCCCGGCGGCGCCGGCCGGCCCGGTCGAGCAGGTCGTCGCCGGGATCTGGTCGCGGCTGCTCGGCGTCGACGACATCGCCACCGACGACGACTTCTTCGACCTCGGCGGCCACTCGCTGCTGGTCGCCCGGGTGCGTACCGCGCTGCGGCAGACGTTCGCCGTCGATCTCCCCCTGCAGGTCCTGTTCGAGGCCACCTCGGTGGCCGGACTCGCGGCCGTGGTCACCGCCGCGGTCCGCGCCGACGTCAGCCGACTCTCCGACAGCCAGGTGCAGGACCTGCTGTCCCGAGCCGCCCGGGAAGGAACCCGATGACCGAGATGCTGGAGTCGCCCACCCCGCACGAGAAGCTGCTGGAGCGCCGGCTGCTCGGCCTCGAGCCACTCCCCGAGCCGGGCATCCCCCGGGCGTCGCGGGCGGACCCGCCACCGCTGTCGTACGCTCAGCGCCGGCTGTGGATCCTCGACCGGCTGCGCCCCGGCGGCGTCGAGTACCTGGTGCAGATCGCGCTGCACATGACCGATCGGCCGGGCAGCCGGCTGGACCTCGACGCGCTGCGGGCCGCGCTGGACGGGCTGGTGGCCCGGCACGAGGTGCTGCGCACCCGCTACCCGGCCGGCCCCGACGGCGAGCCGGTGCAGCTGATCGATCCGCCCGCCCCGGTCCCGCTGCCGATCCGCGACCTCACCCACCTGGACGGCGACACCCAGTGCGAGTTGCTGAACCGGCTCGTCTCCGTCGACCGCGAGCCGATCGACCTGGCCGCCGGGCCGGTCCTCCGTGCGCTGCTCGTCCGGCGGGAACCCGACCAGCACCTGCTGCTGCTCACGACCCACCACATCGCCATGGACCTCTGGTCGGAGGGCCTGCTGCTCGACGAGCTGCACCACCGCTACACCGCCGCGCTCGACGGTCACCCGGCCGACCTCCCCCCGCTGCCCGCGCAGTACGCCGACGTGGCCGCCTGGCAGCGGCAGCGGACCGCTGAGCTGCGCGAGACCCAGCTGCCCTACTGGCGCCGCCAGCTCGCCGGCGCCACGCCGGTGGACCTGCCGGCCGACCGGCCACGGCCGGCGGTACGGGACTCCGCCGGTGACGTCGTGCCGTTCACCGTGCCCGCCGAGGTGGCGGCGGCCCTCGGTGAGCTGGCCCGCCGCCACCGGGCCACGCCGTTCATGGTCCTGCTGGCCGCGTACGCCGTCGTGCTCGGGCGGTGGAGCGGCCGGACCGACGTCACGGTCGGCACCCCGGTCGCCGGCCGTGGGCACGACGACGTGCAGGACCTCATCGGGCTCTTCGTGGACACCGTCGTGGTGCGGGCCGACCTGGCTGGCGAACCGACGTTCGGCGAGCTGGTCGAGCGGGTCCGCCGTACGTCGCTGGACGCCTTCGCCCACCAGGAGCTGCCGTTCGAGCAGCTCGTCGAGGAGCTGGCGCCGGTCCGCGACCCCGCGCGGACGGCGCTCTTCTCGACGATGTTCGTCTGGCAGGAGGCCGGACCGGACGGCTTCCAGGCGCCCGGACTGGACGTCCTGTCGGTGCCGATCCCGTTCGCCGACGCCAAGTTCGACCTGACCCTGTCGGTGGGCCCGGGCCCGGACGGCTCGCTCGCCGGCGCCGCGGTGTACGCCACCAGCCTGTTCGACCGCGCCACGATCGAGCGCTTCGTCGCACACGTCGGTCGGCTGCTGGCCGGCGTGGCGGCAACCCCGGACATCCCGCTGGCCGACGTCGACATCCTCCCGCCGGCCGAGCGCGCGCAGCTGCTCGACGGCTGGAACGACACCGCGACCGACGTGCCGGCCACCACGCTGCCCGCGCTGTTCCGGGCCCAGGTGGCCGCCACCGGGGACGCGGTGGCCGTGCGGACGGCGCAGCGGAGCCTGTCGTACGCCGAACTCGACGCCCGCGTCACCGCGCTGGCGCTGCGGCTGCGCGCGGCCGGCGTCGGCCCCGAGTCGGTGGTCGGGGTGTGCCTGGAGCGGGGCCCGGACCTGGTGACCGCGCTGCTGGCCGTGCTCACCGCCGGCGGCGCCTACCTGCCGCTGGACACCGAGAGCCCGCCGCAGCGGCTGGAGCAGCTGCTCACCGACGCCGCGGTACGGGTCGTGGTGACCGACCGGGACACCGTCGGCACCGCCACGCGCACGGTGCTCCGGCCGGACGCGGACGCCACCGCCCCGCACGGGACGCTGCCCGGCGACCCCGACCCGGACCACCCGGCGTACGTGCTGCACACCTCCGGCTCGACCGGCCCGCCCAAGGGCGTCGTGATCACCCACCGCGCGCTCGTGAACCGGCTGGCCTGGATGCAGCGCGAGTACCCGCTCGACGCCACCGACCGGGTGCTGCACAAGACCCCGTACGGCTTCGACGTCTCGGTCTGGGAGCTGTTCTGGCCGCTGATCACCGGCGCGACACTCGTCGTCGCCCGCCCCGGCGGGCACCGGGACCCGGCGTACCTGGCCGCGGCCATCGCCGAGCACGGCGTCACCACGCTGCACTTCGTGCCGTCGATGCTGCGCGCCTTCCTCGACACGCCGGTCGGCGAGCTGCCCTCGGTACGCCGGATCTTCGCCAGCGGCGAGCCGCTCCCGGCCGAGCTGGCGGCGGCCGTGCCCGAGCGGATCGGCTGCGAGCTGCACAACCTCTACGGCCCGACCGAGGCGACGATCGACGTGACCGCGGCGCGGTGCCTGCCCGGGGAGCCGGTCACGATCGGCCGGCCGGTCGCCAACACCCGCGCCCACGTCGTCGACCCGGACCTGCGGCTGCTGCCCGTCGGCGTGCCCGGCGAGCTGGTGGTGGCCGGCGTCCAGCTCGCCCGCGGCTACCTGGGCCGCCCCGCGCACACGGCCGACCGGTTCGTGCCGGACCCGTTCGGCAAACAGCCGGGGGGCCGGCTCTACCGCACCGGCGACCTGGCCCGACACCGCGCCGACGGGACGATCGAGTACCGGGGCCGGCTGGACCGGCAGGTGAAGCTGCACGGCCACCGGATCGAGCCGGGCGAGGTCGAGGCGGTGCTCACCGCGCACCCGGACGTCGTCGCCGCCGTGGTCACCGTGCACGACGACCGGCTCGTCGCGTACCTCGTCGGCCCGGCCGCCGGGGCCGGCGCCGGGCAGGGCGGGCCGGCCGTCGACCGGGACGGCGTCGCCGCGTACGCCCGGGCCCGGCTGCCCCGACAGTTGGTGCCCGCGCGGTGGGTGGTGCTCGACGCGCTGCCGCTGACCGCCGCCGGCAAGGTCGATCATCGCGCGCTGCCCGCACCGCCCAGCGGCGCTCCGCCGGCGGCGGAAGCGCCACGCACCCCGCTGGAGCGGACGATCGCGCGCGCCGTGGCCGACGCGCTCGGCGTCGACGCGGTGGGCCGGCACGACGCGTTCTTCGCGCACGGCGGCGACTCGATCCGGGCGATCCGCGCCGTCGGGGCGCTGCGGGCGGCCGGCCTGCCGGTGTCGGTGCACGACCTGTTCAGTCACGCCACGGTGGCCGAGCTGGCCGAACTGGTCGGCGCCCGGGCGCCGGAGCAGCCGGCCGAGGTGACCGAGCAGCCGGTCGTGGCGCCGTTCGCGCTGCTGTCCGAGGCCGACCGCGCGCTGCTGCCGCCGGGCCTGGTCGACGCGTACCCGATGGGCGAGATCCAGGCCGGAATGGTGTACGAGATGCTGGCCGCGCAGCGGCCGGTCTACGTGAACGTCAGCTGCTACCGGATCGAGGACGAGACACCGTTCGACCTGGCGGACCTGCGCGCTGCCGCGGCACTGCTGGTGCGGCGGCACGAGATCCTGCGTACCTCGTTCGCGCTCGCCGGCTACACGCGGCCGCTGCAACTGGTGCACCCCACCGCCGAGCTGCCGGTGGACCTGGACGACCTGCGGGACCTGCCGCCGGCCGCGCGGCGCCAGGTCCTCGACGACTTCCTGCTCGCCCAGCGTGCCGCGCCGTTCGACCTGGCCGTGCCGCCGCTGCTGCGCTACACGGTGCATCAGACCGGCGAACGCGAGTGGTGGCTCACCCACGTCGAGTGTCATGCGATCCTCGACGGCTGGAGCCACACGTCGGTGATCGCCGAGCTGCTCGGGTACTACCGGACGCTGCGCCGGGGCGGCGTGCCCCGGCCGGCGCCGCTGCCCGCCGTCCGGTTCGCCGACTTCGTCGCCGCCGAGCAGGAGTCGCTGCGTTCGGCGGCCGACCGGGACTTCTGGACGGCCACGATCACGGCCGCCGACAAGCTGGAGATTCCGGCCGAGTGGGGCGGCCAGGCGGACGGGGCCGAGGGGCCGGACGGCGCCGACGACGCGCCGGAGCAGGTCGTCGTCGAGTACGCCGACCTGGAGCCGGCGCTGCGCCAGCTCGCGGCCGACGCGGGGGCGTCGCTGAAGAGCGTGCTGCACGCCGCCCACCTCGCGGCCTGGGGCGTGGTCACCGGGCGGCAGCGCTTCTTCACCGGCCTGGTCGGCAACGGCCGGCCGGAGCGGCTGCGCGGCGACGAGGTGATCGGCATGTACCTCAACACGGTGCCGTTCCCCGCCGACCTGACCGCCGCGACCTGGCCGGAGCTGGTGCGGGCGGTCTTCGCCCGCGAGGCGCGGACGTGGCCGCACCGGCGCTACCCGATGGCCGCGATGCGGCGCGACGGCCGGCACGCCTCGGCGCTGGTCGACGTCAGCTTCACGTACCTGGACTTCCACATGCTCGACTGGAGCTCCGGCATCGACCTGGAGGCCGACTTCAGCCCGAGCGAGCAGCCGTTCTCCGCGGTGTCGTTCCCCGGCCACCTGCGCCTGCTGGGCCGGCCGAGCAGGATCGGTCGGCCGTACCTGGAGCTGGTCGGCCGGACCTACCGGCAGGTGCTGGCGTCGATGGCCGCCAGCGCGGCCGGGGCCGGTGTCGCCCGCGACCCCGGCGCCGGTCCCGACACCACCCCGGCCGCGTCGCCGTCGCTGTCGCCGTCGCTGTCGCCGCGGACCGTGACGCTGGCGCCGGCCGACCGCGAGCGGGTGCTCGTCGACCCGAACCGCACCGACCGGGCGTTCCCCACCGATGAGCCGGTGCACCGGCTCATCGAGCGGCAGGCCCGGTCCGCGCCCACCGCCGTCGCGCTGCGGCAGGGCGTCGTCAAGGTCTACTACGCCGAGCTGGAGCTACGCGCGAACCGGCTGGCGCACCGGCTGCGTACGCACGGCGTCGGCCCGGGCACGGTCGTCGGCATCTGCCTGCCGCGGACGCCCGACCTCGCCGTCTGCGTACTGGCCGTGCTGAAGGCGGGCGGCGCGTTCCTGCCGCTGGATCCGGCGTACCCGGTCGAACGGCTGCGGTTCATGCTCGACGACACGGCCGCCGCGGTGCTGCTCGCCGCCGGGCGGCTGCCGGCCGGCCTCGTCCAGGCCGGTCCGGCCGGTGTGCCGACGGTCGACGTGACCGACGAGTCCGCCCAGCTCGACATGCCAGTCACCGCGCCGGAGGTGACGGTGGCGCCGGACGACCTGGCGTACGTCACCTACACGTCCGGCTCGACCGGGCGGCCCAAGGGGGTCGGCGTACCGCACCGGGCGCTGCTCAACCTCCGGCACGCCCAGCAGGAGGTCTTCGACGTCCGGCCGGGCGACCGGATGCTCCAGTTCTTCTCGGTGGGCTTCGACGCGTCGGTGTCCGAGCTGGTCGCCGCGCTCACCGCCGGCGCCGAGCTGGTGCTGCCCGAGCCCGACCGTGACCCGGGCGACCTGCGCGGCGAGGCGGCCACGCTGACCCACCTCTTCCTGCCGCCGTCGATGCTGAGCCGACTGGACCCGGCGGACTTCCCGCGGCTGCGGGTCACCCTGGTCGGCGGCGAGGCGTGCCCCGCCGGGCAGGCCGACCGGTGGGCGCGGCACGCCGCGTTCGTCAACCTCTACGGCCCCACCGAGGCGTGCGTCGCCGCCACGTACGCGCCGGTCGCCCCCGGCTCGCCGGAGCGGATGCCGTCGATCGGCACCCCGCTGGCGAACGTGCGGTGCCACGTCCTGGACGTCGACGGCCGACCGCTGCCCGCCGGGGTGCGCGGCGAGCTGCACGTCGCCGGCGCGGGCCTGGCCCGCGGCTACCTCGGCCGTCCGGCGCTGACCGCCGACCGTTTCGTTCCGGACCCGTTCGGACCGCCTGGCAGCCGGATGTACCGCACCGGCGACGTGGTCTCCCGCGCCGCCGACGGCTCGCTGCGCTTCCACGGGCGCGGCGACCAGCAGGTCAGCGTCCGCGGCTTCCGCATCGAGCTGGGCGAGGTCGAGCACGCGCTGGAGGCGCACCCGAGCGTCGCGGCTGCGGCCGTCGCCGTCGCCGCGGCGGGCACCGAGGAGGCGACGCTCGTGGCGTTCGTCCGGCTCACCGCCGGCAGTTGCGGCGCCGCCCCGTCCCCGGCCGAGCTGCGCGAGCACGTACGCCGCCGGCTGCCGGCGCACATGGTGCCGACCCGTTGCCACGTCGTCGGGGAGTTCCCGGTCACCGCCTCGGGCAAGGTCGACCGCGCCGCGCTGGTCGCGGCCGAGCCGGGGCCCGCCGCCGCGCAGATCGCGCCGGTGGCGCCCCGGACACCGCTGGAGCAGACCATCGCCGACGCCTGGGCGCAGGTGCTGCGGCTGGACCGGGTCGGCATCGACGACGACTTCTTCGACCTCGGCGGGCACTCGATGGCGATGATGCGGGTCATCTCGCTGCTGCGGGAGTCGCACGGCGTGGAGCTGACGTTCCGGGCCTTCCTGGAGCACCAGACCGTCGCGCGGCTGGCCGCCGCGATCACCGACGGCGCGGTCGGCGGCCCCGAGGCGCCGGCCGCCCCCGGCAGCCGCAACCGGGCGCTGCTGTGGCTGCGGCGCGGCAGCGCCACGCCGCTGTTCTGCATCCACCCCGGCGGCGGCAGCGCCCACTGGTTCCAGCGCTTCCTGCCGTACCTGGACCCGCAGCTACCGCTGGCCGCGTTCGAGTGGCCGAAGCCGCACGGCGACCACGCCACGATCCCCACCGCCGCCGAGATGGCCCGCCGGCACTTCGACGAGCTGCGGGCCGCCCAGCCGCACGGGCCGTACCGGCTGTTCAGCTGGTGCGGCGGCAGCACGATCGCGGCAGAGCTCGCCACCCTGCTGCTGGACGCCGGTGAGGAGGTGACCTTCATGCTCCTCGACCCGGTGCTGGACGCGCAGACCCGGCCGAAGTTCTACGAGCAGATGGGCTTCGTGCGCCGGCTGGAGAAGCTGGTGCTGGAGATCGACCGGGGCGGGCCGGAGGCGGACACGCCCGAGCGGCGCGCCGAGATCATGGACCTCTACGAGCGGGTGGCCAACGACATCGACGAGAAGGAGGGCATGGCGCTGCCCGAGCGCGGCGTCGGCGCCGCCTGGCCGCGGATGGTCCGGGTCTGGCGGGAGTCGTTGCAGGCGCTCATCGAGTACCCGAACCCCCGCTACGCCGGCAGCCTGCACCTCATCGCCAGCGACGCGCTCGCCAACGGCCAGCACGTGGTGTCGTCCGGTCAGACGTTCGCCGACTACCTCGAACGCTGGGAGGAGCTGATCGGCGGCGGGATCGAGCTGCACCGGGTGCCGGGGGACCACATCGGAATCATGAAGCCGCCGCTCCTGGTGCACCTGACCGACGTGATCAGCGCCGTGCTGGCCGGCAGCCGATGACCACCACGCCGGCCCGCCCGTCGGCCCACCCGGCCGGACCCGGGCCGGCCGTGCCCGACCCGGCCGCGCAGCAGCGGGCGTGGAACGCCACCGCCCGCGCGTACGCCGCGGACGGCCCGGTGCACCGGCTGTTCGAGGCACAGGCCCGGCTCCGCCCGCACGCCGTGGCGGTGCGCTGGGCCGGCGGCGCGCTCACCTTCGGCGAGCTGGACCGGCTCGCCAACCGGCTGGCGTGGGCGCTGCGCGACCAGGGAGTGGGACCCGAGACGCCGGTGGGCATCCGGGTGCCGCGCGGCCCGCTGCTGCCGGTCGCCGTGTACGGGGTGCTGAAGGCGGGCGGCTGCTACGTGCCGGTCGAACCGGCGCTCCCGGCCGAACGCGCGCACACCCTACTGACCGAGGCCGGTGTGCGGCTGCTGGTCGGCACGGCGGGCGAGGACGGCTGGCCGGTGCCGCCGGGGGTGCGCACGGTACCCGCCGACGCCCCGGTCCCGGACCGCCGCGAGCTGCGGAGCCCGGAGCCCGGCACCGGCGCGGACTCCACCGCCTACGTGGTCTTCACCTCCGGCAGCACCGGCCGGCCCAACGGCGTGGCCGTGGCGCACCGGTCGCTGCACAACCTCTTCGCCTGGTGCCGCCGCACGCACGGCTTCGGCCCGCACGACCTGGGCCTGTCGGTCACCTCGCTCGGCTTCGACCTGTCCGTCTTCGACCTGCTCGGCCTGCCCGCGTACGGGGCGGGCGTCTACGTCGCCGACGACGCGCAGCGGTGCGACCCGGAGCTGCTGCTCGACGTGCTGCTGCGGGAGCCGGTGACGTACTGGAACTCGGCGCCGACCACGCTGGCCCACCTCGCGCCGCTGCTCGGCGCGCACCGGGGCGCCGCCGGGACCGGCGACCTGCGGCTGGTCTACCTCAGCGGCGACTACACGCCGTTGACGTTGCCGGACGAGGTGCGGTCGGTCTTCACCGGGGCGACGATCGTCAGCCTCGGCGGCGCGACCGAGGCGACCGTCTGGTCGAACTGGTTCGAGGTCGGCGCGATCGACCCGGCCTGGCGGAGCATCCCGTACGGGCGGCCGATCGACAACGCGCAGTACTGGGTGGTCGACGAGGACCTGCGGCCGTGCCCGGTAGGGGTGCCGGGCGACCTGCTCATCGGCGGCGACGTCCTCGCCCTCGGCTACCACCGTCAGCCGGAGCTGACCCGGCAGCGGTTCGTCCCGGACACGCTCGGGCCCGACCCGCGCGGCCGGCTCTACCGCACCGGCGACCGGGCGAGCTTCGGCCCCGACGGGGTGCTGACCTTCCTCGGCCGGGTCGACGGGCAGGTCAAGATCCGGGGCGCCCGGGTGGAGCTGGCCGAGGTCGAGCACCGGCTGCGCGGGCACGCCGGCGTGAAGGACGTGGTGGCGCTGGCCCGGCCGGACCGCGACGGCGAGCGCGCCCTGGTGGTCTACGTCGTGCCGGCCCCCGCCTGCCGCCCGACCGTACGGGAGCTGCGCCGGCACGTGGCCGCCGCGCTGCCGGACTACATGGTGCCGGCCGCGGTGGTGTTCGTGGACGGCTTCCCCGCCACCGCCAACGGCAAGCTCGACCGCGGGGCGCTGCCGTGGCCGGCGCGCACCGGCAGCACGCACGTGCTCGGGGTGCCGCCGTGAGTCGCGCGCCGGCCTGCGGGCTACCGGGTGGGTGTTCCGTCCGGTCGACGCGGCTCGATGGATCTCGGGTCGGTCGGGTCGCCGGCCGGTGAGGAATATGGGGGCCGTTCCCCGTACCGGTCGCCGCAGGCGCGGTGACATTCTCGTTGCCGTCCGTCAGCGACGAGTTTCCTGGAGTGGTGCGCATGGACGAGCAGGTACGGGTGCAGGTCATCGCCGCCGACCCGGCGGTACGGGTCGGTGTCGACGAGATGGTGCAGGGGTGCCCGGAGTTGACCGTGGTGGTCGACCGGCCGGACGTGGTGCTGGTGGTGACCGACGAGGTCGGCGACGCGGTGCTGGTCCTGTTGCGCTCGCTGTCCCGCGCCGGCCGGCGGGTGCTGCTGGTGGCCGACAGGTTGCGGGAGTCGGACGTGGTCGAGGCCGTGGCGGCGGGTGCCGGCGGGCTGCTGCGCCGTTGCGAGGTCCGCCCGGACCGGCTGCGTCCGGCGATCCGGGCGACGGCCGACGGCAGCTTCACCGTGCCCTCGGACCTGCTGGGGGACCTGCTGACCCGGGCCGACGAGCGGGCGCCGGAGCGGCCGGCGACCCGGCGGCTCACCACGCGGGAGCGGGCGGTGCTGCTCATGCTCGCCGACGGGCACGAGACCGAGGAGATCGCCCGCTCGCTGGCCTACTCGGTCCGGACCGTGACCGGCATCGTGCACGCGATCACCCACCGGTGGCAGGTGCGCAACAGGGCGCACGCCGTGGCGTGCGCCCTGCGCGAGGGGCTCATCTGAGTCGGCCAGCCTCACAGTCAGATCAGCCCGTGCCGGATGGCGTACGCGGTCGCGTGGACCCGGTTGGAGACCTGCAACCGGGCCATGAGGTCGTAGATCATGTTCTTCACGCTGTGTGGTGAGCAGCGCAGTTCCCGCGCGATCCCCGCGTTGTCGTAACCCTCGGCGACGAGTTCGAGCACCCGGAGCTGCTGGGCGGTGAGTACGGGCTTCGACGCGTTCCTCATGATCGTCTCCTGGGCGGTGTGGTGGTGACCTACCGACCCAGGCTAGGAACGGCTCGTCGCTCGCTCATCGGGCCGCCGCACCCAGATTGCCGGCCGCCGCCCCCGCATTCTCCGCACCGGCGCCCACGACCCACTGCCGGGCCAACCGCCCGACCGCCTCCTCGGGACGACGCACCGCCGCGGCGAGGATCCCGCTGAAGCCGACGGCGAACGAAGCGGCCCGGTCGGCGGTGAACAGGTCGTCGTGGTATTGCAGGCACCCGATCAGCCGCGGTCCTTCCCCCCGTACGGTGAGCAGCAGGTCGAAGGGGGAACCGCCCTGACCGTGCCGGAACGGCTCGGCGGTCACCCCGGGCAGCCGGAGCCGACCGGTCAGGTCACCGAGAGTCTGGAAGGCGACCTGGACCAGCGGGTTGTGGCCCAGGTCGCGCTTCGGACGCAGCGCCGTCACCAGCCGGTCGAAGGGGAACCCCTGGTGCCGGTACCCGGCCAGCGCCACGTCACGTACCCGGAGCAGCAGGTCGGTGAAGGCCGCCTCGGGCGGGCAGGGCACCCGCAGGGCGAGGGTGTTGGCGAACATCCCGATCCCGTTCTCGGCCGCCTCCGTGTCGCGGTTCGCGGCGAACGTGCCGACCACCAGGTCGTCGCGGCCGGCGAGCTGTCCGATCAGCACGGTGAACGCGGTGAGCAGCACCATGAACGGGGTCGAGCCGGTGGCCCGGGCCAGCGTCCGCACCGCGGCGGTGGTCTCCGCCGACAGGCCGAACCGGACGGTGGCCCCGCTCTGCCGCAGCCGCGCCGGTCGGGGCAGGTCGGTCGGGAGGCCCAGGGTGGGCGGCGCGCCGGTGAGGTGCCGACGCCAGTAGTCGAGGTCGGCCGGGTCGGTCGCCGGCAGCGGGGCCGGCGGCAGCGGGTCGACGGCCACCGTGTCGCCCCGGCGGCGCCGCGCGTACGCCTGGCAGAGGTCGCGCCACAGCACGTCCATCGACCAGTCGTCGGCGACGACGTGGTGGACGGTGGCGGCCAGGACGTGCTCCTCGGGGGCCAGCCGCAGCAGGGTGACGCGCAGCAGCGGCCCCTCGGCGAGCGCGAACGGCACGGCGGCGAGCTGTTCGACGGCCACCCGCGCCTCGGTGAGGTCGGCGACGGTGCGCACCTCGATCGGCACCAGGGCGTCCGGCCCGATGTTCGCGTACGGCACGCCGCGCCGGGACCGGAAGGTGGTCCGCAGGGCCGGGTGCCGGCGCACCGTGTCCGCCAGGGCGGCGCGCAGCGCGTCGACGTCGACCGGTCCGCGCAGCCGGTAGGACTCGGCGATCGTGTACGTGGTCGATCCCGGATCGAGTTGGTCGGCGAACCAGATCCGGTGCTGGGCGGCGCTGAGCGGCCCGGCGGCCGGCCGGTCGGCGTCGACGTCCGGTGCGCCCGGCGGCAGGCTCTCCCCGTCCTCGCCGGTCGCCGGGCCGCCCCTGGTGCCCCACGCGACGAGGTCGGCCACGGTGGCGGTGAGCACGTCGGCGGGGGAGAGCGACCGGCCCCACAGGTGGCGGAGGCGGGAGCAGACCCGGGCGGCCGCCAGCGAGTCGCCGCCCAGCTCCACGAAGGTGTCGTGCACCCCGACCGGTCCGGCGCCGAGCACCTCGGCCCAGATGCCGGCGAGCCGGCGCTCGTCGTCGGTACGCGGATCGACCCGCTCGCCGTCGGCGAGCCGGTGCCCGTCGGGCGCGGGCAGGGCCGCCCGGTCCAGTTTGCCGCTCGGCCCGACAGGCAACGCCGGCACGGCCACGAACGCCGACGGGACCATGTGCCCGGGCAGCCGCTCGGCGAGGTGGGCCCGGAGCACCCGGACGCCGGGGACGGCGTTGGCCACCACGTACCCGACGAGCTGCCCGGCGTGCACGGCGGTGGCGGCGGCCCGCACCCCCGGCACGGTACGCAGCGCGGCGTCGATCTCACCCAGTTCGACCCGGTGGCCCCGGATCTTGACCTGGTGGTCGATCCGGCCCAGGTAGTCCACGGCCCCGTCGGGCAGCCGCCGGGCCAGGTCCCCGGTGCGGTACAGCCGGGAGCCGGGCGGGCCGAACGGGTCGGGGACGAACCTCTCGGCCGTCAGCCCGGGCCGGCCGAGGTAGCCCCGGGCGAGCTGGACCCCGGCCAGGCAGAGTTCGCCGACGTCCGCCGGTTCGCCGCGCTCGTCCAGGATGTGGGTGCGGGTGTTCGCCACCGCGTGGCCGATGCTGACCGGCTCACCCGCCCGGCAGCGCGACCCGGTCACCTCCACCGCCGCCTCTGTCGGGCCGTAGAGGTTGAGCAGCTCGCAGCCGATCAGCTCGTCGGCCTCGGTGACCAGGTCACCGGTGAGCTCCTCGCCGCTGCAGACGATCCGGCGCAGGGTGGGCAGGCGGGCGCCGGTGTCGCGGACCTCGGCGAGGAACGCCCGCAGCATCGACGGTACGAAGTGGATGGCGGTGATCCCGTGCCGGCGGATCGTGTCGATCAGGTAGGCCGGGTCGCGGTGTCCGCCGGGGCGGGCCATCACCAGCCGCGCGCCGGCGGCCAGGGTGCCGAAGAACTCCGGCACCGAGACGTCGAAGCTGTACGGGGTCTTCTGGAGCACCCGGTCGTCGGGGCCCAGCGGATGCGCGTCCAGCCCCCAGCGGACCCGGTTGACGATGGCGCGGTGCGGGATCACCACGCCCTTGGGTCGGCCGGTGGACCCGGAGGTGTAGATGACGTACGCCGGATGATCCGGGTCGACGGTGACCCGCGGTGCCCGGGCGGGCCGGCCGGGGGGCTCCCGGCCCACCGGCACGGTGGCGACGCTCCGGCCCGCCTCGGCGAGGGCCGGCAGGCCCGGGTCGGCCACCACGGTGTCCAGCCCCGCGTCGGCCACCAGGAGGGCGATCCGCCGGGCCGGGTGCTCCGGGTCCAGCGGCACGTAGGCGGCTCCGGCGGTGAGGACGCCGAGCAGGGCCACCACCAGGTCGCCGCCCCGGTGCAGGCACACCCCGACCCGGGACTCGGGGCCGACGCCCCGCGCGACCAGCAGGTCGGCGAGCTGGTCGGCCCGCCGCACCAGTTCGGCGTAGCTGAGCTGGTCCCGTTCGGTGACCACCGCGACGGCGTCCGGGGTGCGCGCCGCCTGCCCGTGCACCAGCTCGTGCAGGGCCGGCTGTCCCGGGTAGCTCCTGGCCGTGTCGTTCCACGGTGCGACGCCCGGCTCAGTCGGCATCCGGGTCCTCCGGCGCGGTGGTCAGGAAGTCGGGCAGCCGGGTGCCGACGCCGTCGCGTTCCGCGGCCCGCCGCACCAGCTCGGCCACGGCGAGGTCGAGCACGCCCAGGCCGAACGGCGAGTAGACGGTGACCCGTTCCGGGTCGTGCCGCCAGCCGGCCCCGTCGAGGATCTCGCCGATGCCGGCGGTGATGAAGTCGCGGTTGCCGGTCTCCTGCTCCGCCAGGTGCAGCGAGGTGGCCGCCCGGCAGACGTGGTCGGCGTCGTCGACGACGTTGACCGCGGTGCGGACGTCCGCGGGGAAGATGTCCCGCAGCGACAGGTGCAGCACGAGTGCCCCCGGCCGGCAGTGCGCCAGCCCCAGGTGCGGTACGCCCGCCGTCGTGGCCAGGCAGACCAGCGGGTGGGCGCCGAGCGCCTCCTCGACGCCCCCCGCGACGCGCACCTTCAGGTCCCACCGCGCGCAGCGCCGGGCGAACGCGGCGGCCCGCCCGGCGTCCAGGTCGAAGACGGTCACCTCCGTCAGGCCGGGCAGCGCCGCGCGGAGGAACCGCAGCACCTCGAAGTTGATCACGCCGCAGCCGATCAGGGAGACGCCGCCGGCCGGCGGGGCGAGGACGCCGGCGGCCAGGGCGGCGCTGGCGGCCGTCCGCCGGGCGGAGATGGTGGAGCCCTCGATCAGCGCGACCGGGTGGCCGTCGGTCATCGAGTTCACGACGATCGCGGCGGAGGCGCGGGCCAGCCCGCGGTCGACGTTGCCGGGGAACGACGAGATCCACTTCATGCCGGCGACCGGGAAATCGTCGCCCAGGTACGCGGGCAGTCCGATGATCCGGTTGCGGGCGTCCTCCGGAAACCGCAGGAACACCGAGTGCGGCAGCACGGTACGCCCCCGCGCGTGCAGGACGTAGGCGCGGCGGACCGCGTCCAGGACGGCGTCCTCCCGGCCGGCCAGGATCTGCCGGACCTCGCCGGCGGACACGATCAGCATGACGGCACGTCCATGGTCCGGTCCCTCCACAGGTGGGTGACGTCGCCGAAGTGCCCGGTCACCCAGTCGTCGTCGTAGATCGTGTTCAGGTAGCGCTCACCCCGGTCGGGAAAGATCAGCGCGCAGGTCGCGCCGGCCGGGATCAGGTCGCGCAACTGCTCCAGGGCGGCCACCACCGCGCCGGACGAACCACCGGCGAGGATGGCCTCCCGGCGGGCCAGCCGGCGGCAGCCGACCACACAGTCCAGGTCGTCGACGTGCATCACCTTGTCGGCCAGCCCGTCCCGGTAGAGCTTCGGTCGGACCCCCGCGCCGTGGCCGGGGATGAGCCGCTTGCGTGGGGGGTGGTCACCGAAGATCGCGCTGCCCGCCGCGTCCACCGCGACGATGGTCAGCGCCAGCTCGTGCCGGCGCGCGTAGTCGGCGCAGCCGCGCAACGTGCCGCAGGAACTGGTCGCGCAGAACAGGAAGTCCAGCGGGGTGGGCACCCCCTCGACGATCTCCCGCATGGTGGTCTCGTGGGCGCGGGGGTTCAACGGGTTGCCGTACTGGTCCGGCCACCAGGCGTTCGGGATGGTCGCGACCAGCTCCTGGACGCGGCGGATGCGCTGCGGCAGGTACTCGCCCGTGGCCGGGTCGGTGCGGGTCACCACCTCCACCTCGGCGTCGAACGCGCGCATGACCGCGATGTTCTGCGCGTTCGTGCGGGGGTCCACCACGCAGATGAACCGGATGCCGAAGTAGCGGCACACCTGGGCCAGCCCGATGCCGAGGTTGCCCGAACTGGACTCGACCACCACCGACCGGCCGGGTTGCAGCTGCCCGGCCCGCAGCCGGTCGATGAGCATGCCCAACGCCGAGCGGTCCTTGATGCTGCCGCCCGGGTTGTGCCCCTCCAGCTTCGCCCAGAGGGTGAACGCGGCGTCCGGCATGAGCTTGTCGAGCCGGACCAGCGGGGAGCCGCCGATCGTGGTCAGCACCCCACCGACGTCGGTCTCATCGGCCCGCATGTTCACTCCCGCTACGGGGATCCGTAGCGGCCCGCAGGGTGTTACCGGGAACGGTCGCGGTGCCGGGGATCGCCTCGGCCGGG
Source organism: Micromonospora sp. DT62 (assembly GCF_049847285.1). NCBI lineage: Bacteria > Bacillati > Actinomycetota > Actinomycetes > Micromonosporales > Micromonosporaceae > Micromonospora > Micromonospora sp. DT62. The sequence goes on along the minus strand of NZ_JBNCOB010000003.1, from coordinate 313,625 downwards.
TCGTCGGTGGTGCCGAGCATCCGGTTGGCCTCGTCCACCATCACCACCCGGGGCGAGTACCCCTTGGCGTCCGGGTCGGCCATCGCCGCGTAGCTGATGATGATGACCAGGTCGCCGGGGTGGATCAGCCGGGCGGCGGCCCCGTTGATCCCGATGACCCCGCTGCCGCGCCTGCCGGCGATGACGTACGTCTCCAGGCGGGCGCCGTTGTTGATGTCCACCACGTGCACCTGCTCGCCGGCGAGCAGGTCGGCGGCGTCCATCAGATCCTCGTCGATGGTCAGCGAGCCGACGTAGTGCAGGTCTGCCTGGGTGACCACCGCGCGGTGGATCTTCGACTTTAGTATGGTGCGCAACACCTTCAGCTCCTCCTTGAGGGCTCGATCGGCAGAAAGCCCGCTCGACGTATCGAGCGGCTGAGCGTCGCCAGGGCGGCGAGCAGGACCATCCAGACGGCCATCGACCACGCGGCGGGTGCCGGCCCGAGCGACTCCAGCAGGAAGCCGCCGACCAGGGAACCGAGCGCGACCGCGCCGTTGGCCAGCAGGCTGACCGCGCTGAGCACCCGGCCCTGGATGCGGTCGGGGGTGATGGCCATCTGGTACCCGGCGACCGCCACGTTCCAGATCGGCCCCACGAACCACATCAGGGCGTACGCGGCGCCGATCAGGTAGCGGTCGTCGGTGAGGGCGATGACGCAGGTCATCAGCGCCCACACCCAGTTCGCGGCGATGACGATCGCGCGCATCGGGAACCGCCCGGCGCACCACGTCGCCACCAGCGAGCCGAGCACCCCGCTGGTGCCGGCCACCCCGAGCAGCAGGCCGATGGCGGCCGGGGCCGCCCCGGCGGCCTCGAACGCCACGATGATGATCAGGAAGAGGACGCGGAACAGCAGGTTGCTGCCGGCGACCAGCAGGGTGGCCGTGCGCAGGAACGGCTGCCCCCACAACCACCGCAGCCCGTGCGTGAGTTCGGCGGCCAGCTTTCCGGGACGGGCGTCAGGGTCGGTCGCGTCGCCCGGTGCGGCCTGGAAGTCGCGGCGGATGAACAGCAGCGTCAGCAGGGAGACCAGGTAGGAGACGGTGTCCAGCGCGAACGGCCAGATCCGCCCCAGCCCGAACAGCGCGCCGCCGAGCGGGGTGCCGGCCATCACCGCGGCCCGCTCACGGGCCTCGTTGCGCGACAGCGCCGTGGTCACCTGGCTCGGGTGCACAACGTTCGGGATGGCCGCACCGGCGGCCAGCTCGTACCCGACCGACAGCGTCCCCTCGACGAAACCGACGGCCAGCACGTGCCACAGGTGCAGCTCGTCGACGGCGATCGCCGCCACGATGCTGCCCACCCCCAGGGCCCGCAGCACGTCGCACCAGATCATCACCCGCTTGCGGTCCCACCGGTCCACCAGCGCCCCGGCCGGCAGCTGGAACAGCAGCGTCGGCAGCAGCGCCACGAAGCCGGCCAGCCCGGCGGCGCCCGGCGAGCCGGTCAGCGCCAGCACCAGCAGCGGGTACGCCACCAGCGACGCCGTCGAGCCGAGCATGGAGACCGCCGAGCCGCTCCACAGCAGCAGGAAGTCCCGGTTGCGGTGCAACGGCGGGATCTGCTCCCCGACGACCGGAGCGTCGACCCGGCTCACCGGTCGCCACCGATCCGGCGGCGACCGGAGGCGCCCCCGCGCGCGGTCACCGGGCACCCCGGCGGGCGGCGACGTCGGCCAGCCGGCTCCGGGCGGTCAGCCGGGGGACCGCCGGTCGGTCGTCCAGCTTCGGGTAGCCGGGCAGCGCCCCGACCAGCCGGGCGACGGTCGGGTGGTCGAACAGGGCCCGGACCGGCACGTCGACGCGGAGCAGGTCCCGCAGCCGGACCGCGACCCGGGTGGCCAGCAGCGAATGCCCGCCGACCTGGAAGAAGTTCTCGTGCACGCCGACCTCGCCGGTGCCGAGCACCTCGCCCCACACCTGCGCGACCGTCCGCTCGTCGGGGCTGCGCGGCGCCACCCGCACGGGTTCCCGCCGCCCGCCGGCACCGGGTCGCGGCACCGGCAGGGCGTTGCGGTCGACCTTGCCGGTCGGGGTGAGCGGGAAGGCGTCCAGCGGCACGTAGGCGGCCGGGCACAGGTAGTCCGGCAGGGTACGGAGCAGGAACTCGCGCAGCTGCTCGCCGGTCGGTACCGGGTGCCGCCCCCCGCCGACCAGGTACGCGACCAGCTCCTGCTCCCCGCCGTACCGCTGCGGGTGCACCACGGCGCCCCGGACGTGCTCGTGGGCCAGCAGCGCCGCCTCGATCTCGGCCGGTTCGATCCGGTGTCCCCGGATCTTCACCTGGTGGTCGACGCGGCCGAGGATCTCCAGGTGCCCGTCGGCGTGCCAGCGGGCCAGGTCGCCGGTGCGGTACATGCGGGCACCCGGCACCCCGGCGTGCGGGTCGGGAACGAACTTCTCCGCGGTGAGGGCGGGTCGGGCGCGGTAGCCCCAGGCCACCCCGTCCCCGCCGATGTGGATCTCGCCGGGGACGCCGACCGGTACCGGCTCCAGCCGCTCGTCCAGGATGTAAAGCCCGGCGTTCGGGGCCATGCCGAAGTCGACGGGCCGGCCGTCCGGAGCCAGCCGGGTCGTGGTGGACCAGACCGTGGTCTCGGTCGGCCCGTAGATGTCCCACACGGTGGCCCCGGTCGACGCGAGCCGGACCGCCAGCTCGGTCGGCAGCTTCTCGCCGCCGCAGAGCACGGTCGCACCCGGCGGTGCGGCCCAGCCGGAGTCCAGCAGCATCCGGTACGTCACCGGGGTGGCCTGGAGCACCGCCGGCCCGGCGCGATCGATCAGCTCGGCCATCCGCTGCGGGTCGCGGGTCTGCTCCGCGTCGGCGATCACCACCCGGCCGCCGACCAGCAGCGGCAGGTACAGCTCCAGCACCGAGGGGTCGAACGACACGGTGGTCAGGCCGACCACGGTGGCCCCCGCCGGCAGACCCGGCCGGTGCCGCATCGCGGCGAGGAAGTTGCCCAGCCCCCGGTGGTTGATCATCACCCCCTTCGGGGTGCCGGTCGATCCCGAGGTGTAGATGACGTACGCCAGGTCGTCGGCGGACGGCCGGTCGGGCAGCCGCCGCTCGGGACGGGTGGCGATGGCCGCCCGCTCGGCGTCCAGCAGCACCAATCGGATCCCGGCGGTGTCCAGCCGCCCGGCCAGCGCGGTCTCGGTCACCATCACCTGCGCGCCGGCGTCGGCCAGCATGAAGGCGGTCCGCTGCGCCGGGTAGTCCGGGTCCAGCGGCAGGTACGCGCCACCGGCGGCCAGCACCGCGAGGAACGCCACGACCAGGTCCGCGCTGCGGTTCAGGTACACCCCGACCAGCGTCCCCGGCCCGACGCCCAACTCCCGCAGGTGGTGGGCGAGGCGGTTGGTCCGGCGGTCCAGCTCGGCGTAGCTGAGCACGTCGGCGCCGAAGACCACCGCGTCCGCGTCGGGGGTGGCCGCCACCTGCCGGGCGACCCACTCGGGCAGCGTCCCGTCCGGGACCGGTCGGGGTCCGCCGGCGCCGAGCCCGAGCAGGGCGCGCCGGTCGGCTTCCGGCAGCCCGCACCGGCGCGGATCACCCGACGGGTCGGCGACCATCGCCTCCAGCACCCGCCGGTAGGTCCGGGTGAGCAGGTCCAGGTGGCCGTCGGAGATCCGGTCGGTGCCGGCCTCGATGATCAGCTGACCGGGCTCGCTGGACACCGAGAGGCCGAACTCGTTCGGGGTGGTGTCGGTGATCGCCGACCGGTCGATGCCGTCGAGGTCGAGCACGTGCATGTCGGTGTAGTTGAAGAAGACGTCCACCAGCGGCTTCTGCTCGCCCCACTCGCGTTGCATCGCGGGCAGCGGGTAGTGCCGGTGCGGCCAGAGCGCGACCTCCCCGGCGAAGACCCGGCGAGCCTGCTCGGCCCAGATCGACGCGGTCAGCTCCACCGCGAACGGCACGGTGTTGAGGAACATGCCCCGCACCTGGTCGCCGTCGGTCAGCTCGGGCCGTCCGTTGCAGACCAGCCCGCTGTGGAAGCGCCGCTGCCCGGTCACGACGCCCAGCACGGCCAGGTGCGCGGTGAACAGCAGGCTCTTCAGCGGTACGTCCGCCGTCCGGGCCAGCTCCCGCAGCCCCGGCATCAGGTCGGCGAAGGGCAGCCGCACCGCCCGGTACCGGGCACCCGCACCCGCCCACGCCGCCGGGATGCCGAGCCGCTCGTGGGTGCGTACCCGCGACGCCCAGAACTCCCGGTCCACCCCGGCGGCCACCGCGCGGCGTTCGAGCGCCACCGCGTCGGCGAACCGGACGGCCGGCAGCGGGGCGGGCCGCGGGTCCTGCCCGTCCCGGATCCGCCGGTGGTACGCCAGCAGTTCCGGGACCAGCGAGTTCTGGCTCCAGCCGTCCAGGATGGCGTGGCTGTAGCTGACCAGCAGTCGCCACCGGTCGTCGGCGAGCTGGTAGGCGTGCAGCCGCAGCAGCGACGGCGTGCCCAGGTCGAAGCGGTCCCGGCGCTCCTCGGCGACCAGCCGGGCCACGGTGCCTTCCACCTCGGCGGCCGGCAGCTCGCGCAGGTCGGTGTGGCCGACCCGGATCTCCGCGCCCGGGTGGATCAGCTGGAGCGGCTCGCGGTAGGAGGTCAGGTCGATCGAGGCCCGCAGGATCTCGTGCCGGGCGGCGAGCAGCCGGGCGGCGGCGCGCAGGGCGGGCAGCGAGAACGCCTCGCCCTCGACCGGGTAGCAGAGGCTGTTCAGGTACAGCTCGCCGGTCGGGTCGGCGAGCATCTCGTACGCCATGCCGGCCTGCGCCATCGACAGCGGGTACGCGTCAACGACGCCCTCGGGCAGTCGGGCCCGGTCCTCCTCGCCGATGAGCGCGAACCGGTCGACCAGGCGGGTGGCCTCGGCTGGCAGGGCGCCCTCCCGGGCGTCGACGGCCGCGGCGAGTTCGGCGACCGTCCGGTACCGGAAGAGGTCCGTGACGGTGAGGTCGAGCCCCTGGTCGCGGAGGTTCCCGACGACCCGGATGGCGCGGATGCTGTCGCCGCCGATGTCGAAGAAGCGGTCGTGGATGCCGATCGGCCCGCCGTGCCCGGCGAGGGCCTGGGCGTAGGCGGCCACGATCAGGTGCTGGGTGGGGGTGGCCGGTGGGGTGTGCTCGCCGCTGCGCGCGGCGTGCGTGTCGGGCGGGGGGAGCGCGTTGCGGTCGATCTTGCCGCTGCTGGTGAGGGGGAGTTCGGTGAGCGTGACCCAGTGGGTGGGGACCATGTACTCGGGCAGCCGCGCGCGCAGGTGGGTGCGCAGGGTGTCGGCGTCGACGGGGTGGCCGTCGGCGGCGACGAGGTAGGCGACGAGTCGCCGGTCGTCGCCGGGGCCGTGCGGGTGCACGACGGCGGCGCGGACGCCGGGATGGTCGGCGAGGGCGGTTTCGATCTCGCCGAGCTCGATGCGGTTGCCCCGGATCTTGACCTGGTGGTCGAGGCGGCCGAGGTACTCGATGGTGCCGTCCGGGCGCCAGCGGGCCTGGTCGCCGGTGCGGTAGGCGCGTTCCCCGCCGTCTGTGGGGATGAAGCGTGCGGCGGTGAGCGCGGGCCGGCGGTGGTAGCCGCGGGCGAGCTGCACGCCGGTGAGGAGGAGTTCTCCGGGTACGCCGACGGGGACCGGGTTGCCCCAGGGGTCGTGGATGTGGGCGCCCGTGTTGGCGATGGGGCTGCCGATGGTGACGGTCTGCCCGGGGTGGACGCGGGCGGCCGTCACGTCGACGGCGGCCTCGGTGGGTCCGTAGAGGTTGTGCAGCTCGACGTCGAGGTGGGCGTGCACGGCGGCGGCGAGGTCGTCGGGCAGCGCCTCGCCGGAGCAGACGACGCGGCGCAGGTGGGGCAGGGCGGTGCGGGTGGCGGCGAGGTGGCTGGTGAAGGCGCGGAGCATCGAGGGCACGAAGTGGACGGTGGTGACCCGCCGCCGGTCGATGGTCTCGGCGAGGTAGGCGGGGTCGCGGTGCCCGTCGGGGCGGGCCATGACGAGGGTGGCGCCGGTGGTCAGGGGCCAGAAGAACTCCCAGACGCTGACGTCGAAGGTGTGCGGGGTCTTCTGCAGGATCCGGTCGGTGTGGTCGAGCCGGTAGGTGTCCTGCATCCAGCGGAGCCGGTTGACGATGGCGCGGTGGTCGACGAGGACGCCCTTGGGGCGGCCGGTGGAGCCCGAGGTGTAGATCAGGTAGGCGGGGCCGCGGTCGTCGGTGGTGACGTCGGGTCGTCCGGCGGGTTCGTCGGCGAGCGTCGGGTCGTCGAGGTGGACCCGTGGGCCGGGGGACCAGTCGTGCTGGTCCGGGGCGTCGACCAGGGTGACGGGGGCGCCGGCGTCGGCGAGCATCCAGCGCAGCCGTTCGACGGGGTGGCCGGGGTCGAGCGGCAGGTAGGCGGAGCCGGTCTTGAGCACGGCGACGAGGGCCACGGCGAGCGCGACGCGGCGTCGCGCGCTGACGGCGACGATCTGTTCGGGGCCGGCGCCGAGGGCGATCAACCGGTGGGCGAGCTGGTTGGCGCGGGCGTCGAGCTGGGCGTACGTCAGCTCCTCGTCGTCGTCGAGCACGGCGACCGCGTCGGGCGTGGCGTCGGCCTGCGCCTCGATCAGCCGGTGCAGCAGCGTGTGGCGGGGGTGCTCGACGGCGGTGTCGTTCCAGGCCGCGAGCTGGGCCGTCTCGGGGCCGGTGAGCAGGGGCAGCCGGGTGACCGGGGTGTCCGGGTCGGCGGCGACGGCGCTCAGCAACCGCTGGTAGTGCCCGGCCAGCCGCCGCGCGGTCGCGTCGTCGAACAACGCCGTCGCGTACTCGACCACCCCGGAGAAGGAGCCGTCCGCCTCCTCGGTCACCTGCACGGTCAGGTCGAACTTGGCGGTGTGCCAGAGCGTCGGCACCTGCCGCGCGCGCAGCCCCGCCCCGGCGAAGTCGGCCGCCGTGGCGTTCTGCATCACGAACATGGTCTGGAACAGCGGGTTGCGCGACAGGTCCCGCTCGGGGGACAGCGCGTCCACGATCCGCTCGAACGGCACGTCCTGGTGGGACTGCGCGTCCAGCACCGTCTCCCGGACCCGGGCCAGCACCTCGACGAAGGTCGGCTCGCCGGACAGGTCCGTCCGCAGCACCAGCGTGTTGACGAAGTAGCCGATCAGGTCCTGGACCTCGGGGCGGGTACGCCCGGCGACCGGGGTGCCCACCGCGACGTCGGTCTGCCCGGTGTAGCGGGCCAGCAGCACGTGGAAGACGGCCAGCAGCACCATGAACGGGGTCGCACGGTGCCGGCGCCCGATCGAGGCGAGGGCGCGACCGAGGTCGGCCGGCACGGTGAACGGCAGCGTCGCGCCTCGGGGGTCCTGCACGGGTGGGCGGGGCCGGTCGGTCGGCAGCTCCAGCGGCACGAGGCCGGCCAGCCGGTCGCGCCAGTGGTCGAGCTGCCCGGTCAGGCCGGCCGCCCGGTCCCGCTGCCGCACCGCGAAGTCCGCGTACTGGCACGGCAGCGGGGCGAGCGGGGACGGCTCGCCGGCGACCAGCGCCGGGTAGAGCGCGCCGAGTTCCCGGGCCAGCACGCCGACCGACCAGCCGTCGAACGCGATGTGGTGGGCGACTAGCACCATGACGTGCTCGTCCTCGGCCAGCCGGACCAGCCGTACCCGCAGCGGCGCGTCCCGACCCAGGTCGAACGGGGTGGTCGCCTCGTCCCGGATCAGCGAGTCCAGCCGCTCCCGCCGCTCCGACGGGGCGCAGCCGGCCAGGTCCACGACGGGCAGCTCGACGGGCTCGGCCGGGCCGACCACCTGGCTCGGTTGGCCGTCCACCACCTGGTAGCGGGTCCGCAGCACTTCGTGCCGCCGGACGACCTCCCGCCAGGCGTCACGGAGGGCCACCGGGTCCAGCGGGCCGGTCAACCGCCAGCTGAACGGCACGACGTACTCCGCGCCGCCGGGCCGGATCTGGTCGAGCAGCCACACCCCCTGCTGCGGGTAGGACAGCGGCAGCGGGCCGGTCGGCCGCGGTGGACTCGGGGCGGCCGGCGACCGGTCCGGGGCCCGCCCGGCCAGCAGCGCCTCCACCAGCGCCCGACGACGGGCGTCGGTCGAGGTCGGGGACGGGTCCTCGGGAGTCGTCATTCCTTGCCCACCTGCGCCAACATCGTCTCCAATTCGGACTCGGACATCCCCGCCACCCGTTCCTCGACGGCCCGCTGGAGCACCGTCGCCAGCTCCGCCACGGTCGGTGCCTCGAAGACCGCGCTGACCGGCAGGTCGACCGGGAACCGTTCGTGCAGCAACGCGACGACCTGGGTGGCCAGCAGGGAGTGACCGCCGAGGTCGAAGAAGTCGTCGTGTATCCCGCAGCGGTCGACGCCCAGCACCTCGGTCCACACCTCGGCGACCGCCCGTTCCGTGGGGGTACGCGGCGCCACCGCCGGTCCGTCGGTGACCGGGCCGGCCGGGGCGGGCTCCGGCAGCCGCCGGCGGTCGACCTTCCCGCTGCTGGTCAGGGGCAGGTCGTCGAGGGTCACCCAGTGCTGCGGGACCATGTGCTGCGGCACCCGCTCGGCCAGGTACGCGCGAACCGCCCGGTGGTCGGCGGGCTCCGGGCCGGCCGGCAGCAGGTACGCGACGAGCTGCGGGCCGCCGACCGCGCCGTGGTGCACGTCGACGACGGCGGCGCGGACGGCGGGGTGCTGGCCGAGTACCGCTTCGATCTCGCCCAGTTCGATCCGGAAGCCCCTGATCTTCACCTGCTGGTCCCGCCGGCCCAGGTACTCGATGTCGCCGTCCGGCAGGTACCGGGCCTGGTCGCCGGTGCGGTACATGCGCTGTCCGGGCCGGTCGGCGAACGGGTCGGGGACGAAGCAGGCGGCGGTCAGTCCCGGCCGGCCGAGATAGCCCCGGGCGAGCTGGATCCCGGCGAGCACCAGTTCCCCGGGCTCACCGACCGGCACCGGCCGCAGCTCGCCGTCCACGATGTACGTGCGGGTGTTGGCGACCGGCCGGCCGATGGTCACCGCCTCGCCGGGCAGGCAGCGGGTGCTGGTCACCTCGACCGCCGCCTCGGTCGGCCCGTAGAGGTTGACCACCTCGCAGTCGAGCCGGTCGTGCGCCGCGGCCACCAGGTCGGCGGGGAGCGCCTCGCCGCTGCACAGCACCCACCGGATCGACGGCAGGCTGGTCCGGCCGGCGGGCAGCACGTCCAGGAAGGCGCGCAGCATCGACGGCACGAACCGGATCGAGGTGACCTGCCGTTCGGCCACCACCCGGGCCAGGTACGCCGGGTCGCGGTGCCCGCCGGGACGGGCCGTCACCAGCGTCGCCCCGGTGGTCAGCGGGGAGAAGAGCTCACACACCGAGACGTCGAAGCCGTACGGCGTCTTCTGGAGCACCACGCCGCCGTCGGCACCAAGGGCGTCGGGCATCCAGCGCACCCGGTTGACGATCGCGCGGTGCTCCACGACCACGCCCTTCGGGCGGCCGGTGGAGCCGGAGGTGTAGATGACGTAGGCGGCGTTGGCCGGGCCCACGACCGGCTCCGGGGCACCGTCCGGCAGCCCCCGGTGGTCGTCGTCGATCCGGATCGGGGCGCCGGCGGCGGCCAGCGGCTCGTGGTCGACGCCCGGGCCGGTGACGACGGTCGTCGCCTTCGAGTCGGTCAGCAGGTAGCGGATCCGGTCGGCCGGCTGGTCCGGTTCCACCGGGAGGTAGGCGCCGCCCGCCTTGAGCACCCCCAGCAGCGCCACCACCAGGTCGACCCCCCGGTGCAGGCACACCCCCACCACCGACTCCGCGCGTACCCCGGCCGCCCGCAGCCGGCGCGCGAGCCGGTCGGCCTCGCGGTCCAGCTCGGCGTAGCGGACGGTCCGCTCGTCGGACACCACGGCGATCGCGTCCGGGGTACGCCGTACCTGCTCCTCGAACAGCTCGTGCAGGCACGGGTCGGTCGGGTACCCGACCTCGGTGTCGTTCCACCCTGTCGGGACCCGGTGGCCGTCGGCCGCGGTCAGCTTCGCCATGGCGGTCACGACTACCGGCCCGCCGCCTGCTCCATGCGCCGGCGCAGGCTGAGCGGGCGCATGTCGGTCCACACCTCGTCGATCCGCTTCAGGCACTCCTCGCGGGTGCCCTCGGTGCCCTCCGCGCGCCACCCCAGCGGCAGCTCCCGATCGCCCAGCCAGATCGAGTACTGCTCCTCGTCGTTCACCACGACCCGGTACGCGCGCTCATCGGTGTTCTCGTCGGACATGCCGGCTCCTCCTCGGGAAAGGGCAGCCGTGTCGTACGACACGACACTGGTCCCACTGCCGGTCACACCCTGCCGGGACGCCGATCGCCGTACGTAGAGAAGAACTGGCAGAAAAACGCGTACGAGCCTTGCCGGGGATTCTCTTTCTGACCCGTGCCTCAGCGGAGAGGCTGAGCCGTGCCGCGTGACCGGCAGCCCAGAGGCCGACAGGAGAAGCGATGAGTACGCCCCGGATGACGGTGCCGCCGCTGCCGCGCGGGCCGGCTGAGAAGCCGCTTCCGTTCGTCCTGACCGCCGGTGCGCCGGGGGAGCCGATCGGCGGGCGGCTGGCCGCCGACCGGGCCGCGATCCGGGCCCGGCTGCGTGAGCACGGGGCCGTCCTGCTGCGCGGGTTCGACGTCGGCGGGGTGGCCGGCTTCGAGGAGGTGGTCCGGGCGCTCTCCGGTGAGCCGCTGGACTACGCCGAGCGCTCGTCGCCCCGCAGCACCATCCAGGGGCGGGTCTACACCTCGACGGACTTTCCGCCGGCCGAGGAGATCTTCCTGCACAACGAGAACTCCTACCAGGCCGACTGGCCCATGGCGCTGTACTTCTACTGCCTGCGGACGCCGGCCACCCTGGGCGCCACCCCGCTCGCCGACACCCGCCTGGTGCGCCAGCGCATCGACCCGGCGGTGTGCGCCGAGTTCGTCGCCCGGGGCTGGCTGGTGGTGCGCAACTTCCACGAGGGCTTCGGCGTGCCCTGGCAGCGGGCGTTCAACACCGACGACCGGGACGAGGTGTCGCGCTACTGCGCCCGCAGCGGCATCGAGGTGGAGTGGACCGGCTCGGGGCTGCGTACCCGCGCCCGACGCGACGCCGTGCACCGGCACCCGGGCACCGGTGAGCTGCTCTGGTTCAACCACGTGACCTTCTTCCACGTGACCACGCTGGCCGAGGAGGTCTGCGCCGGGCTGCGGGAACTGTTCGACGAGACCGAGCTGCCCACGAACACCTACTACGGCGACGGCGGGCGGATCCCCGACGACGTGGTGGCCCACCTGCGGGACTGCTACCGGGCGGCCCAGCGGCGCTTCGACTGGCAGCGCGACGACGTCCTGGTGGTGGACAACATGCTCGCCGCGCACGCCCGGGAACCGTTCACCGGCGACCGCAGGATCGCCGTGGCGATGGCCGAGCCGTACAGCGCGGCGGCCGGCGCGGCCCCGGGGTGACCGTCGGCGGTGTGCCGGGGACCCTCGCGCACACCGAACCAACTCCCCACGGCATCGCAGCGATGCCCGGCCCGGACACGGAGGCGAAAGACCCATGGCAGACGGCGACAGCCGGTACGTCGGCACCGGCGGGGCGGTGCTGTCCGATCACGAGGGCGGCCACGCCGTGTCGTCGGCGCAGGAGCAGCTCTGGTTCGTCGACCAGCTGCGCTCCGGTGCCAGCGAGTATCTCCTGCACCAGGCGGTACGGGTGCGCGGCCCGCTCGACGCCACGGCGCTGCGGGCCGCGCTGAGCGGGATCAGCGCGCGACACGAGATCCTGCGGACCCGGTACGACACGGTGGACGGGCGTGCCGTGCAGGTGATCGACCCGCCCGGCCCGGTCGACGTCGACGTCGTCGACCTGGGCGACTCGCCGGCCGGTGACCGGGACGGCCGCCTCGACGAGGTGCTGGAGGCCACCCTCGACGCCCCGTTCGACCTGCGTGGGGACGCGCCGCTGCGGGCCCGGCTGATCCGCTGCGCGGCCGATGACCACGTCCTGCTGTTGGTGGTGCACCACATCGCCTTCGACGGCTGGTCCTGGGGCGTGCTCGCCAGGGAACTGCACACCCTCTACGGGGCGTTCGTCGCCGGCCGGCCCAGCCCGCTGCCGCCGCTGCCCGTGCAGTACGCGGACTTCGCCGCCTGGCAGCGCGAGAACTGGCTGTCGGGGCCGCACGTCGACGCCCAGGTCGGCTACTGGCGGGAGCGGCTGTCCGGGCTCGGCCCGCTCGACCTGCCGACCGACCGGCCCCGGCCCGCGCACTGGCGGGCCGCCGGCGACGGCCTCACCTTCACCGTGCCGGCGGACCTGGCGACCGCCCTGACCCGGCTCGGCGCGGACCGGGGTGCCACCCCCTTCATGGTCTTCCTCGCCGCCTTCCAGCTCCTGCTCGGCCGGTACGCCGGTCAGAGCGACGTGGCGGTCGGGGTGTCGGTGGCCGGGCGGCACGAGGTCGAGCTGGAGGACCTGATCGGCCTCTTCGTCAACACCGTCGTGCTCCGGGCCGACCTGGCCGCCCCGGCGTGCTTCCTCGACCTGCTCGACCAGGTCCGCAGCACCACCCTGGACGCCTACGACAACCAGCAGGTGCCGTTCGACCGGATCGTCGCCGAGCTGTCCCCGGAGCGGGACCTGTCCCGCAACCCGCTGTTCCAGGTGGGGTTCGGGCTGCACAATGCCGACCGGGCCGCCTTCGCCCTGCCCGGCCTGGCCGTCACCGAGCAGCCCACCTCGTGGACCTCGGCCGCGTTCGACCTCTCCCTGCAACTGGTGGGGCGGCCGGACGGCTCGTACCACGGGGAGGTGGTCTTCCCCACCGCGCTGTTCGACGGCCCCCGGGTGCACCGCATGGTCGCCAACTACCTGCACCTGCTGACCACCGTCGTCACCGCCGGCCAGGTCCCCCTGGACGAGCTGGACCTGCTGGCCCCCCGGGAGCGCCGGGAGATGCTCGGCGAGTGGGGCCGGGGCGCCGACCGGCCCGCGGGCCCGGGGCTGCCGGAGCTCTTCCTCGCCCAGGCGGCGGCGACCCCCGACGCGACCGCGCTGATCGCCGACGACGGCACCGAGGTCGGCTACGCCGAGCTGGCCGGCCGCGCCCGGAAGCTCGCCGCGCACCTGCACACCGTCGGCGTTCGCGTCGGCGCCCCGGTCGGGGTCGCGGTGCACCGCGGGCCGGACCTGGTGACCGCGCTGCTCGGGGTGCTGCTCGCCGGCGGTGTCTACGTGCCCCTCGCCCCCGACCAGCCGGTCGACCGGCTGGAGTTCATGGCGGCCGACGCCGGGGTGTCGGCGGTGGTCACCGAGTCGGCCCTGCGGGGCCTGCTGCCGGCCGGTGACGCCCCGGTGGTCCTCGTCGACGCCGCTTCCGGCGCCGGGACCGACGCCGAGGGTGACCGCAGCACTGAGGGCGACCGCAGCACCGAGGCTGGCCCGGACACCGGGACCGGGGCCGGTCGCGGTGACGGCACCGCGACGGTGTCGGTGCCGGCCACCGACCCCGACGCCGCCGCCTACGTCATGTACACCTCCGGATCGACCGGGCGGCCCAAGGGCGTGGTGGTCACCCACGCCGGCATCCGCAACCGGGTGCTGTGGTCGGTCGAGCAGTACCGGCTCACCGCCGCCGACCGGGTGCTCCAGAAGACCGCCCTCGGCTTCGACGCCTCCATGTGGGAGTTCCTGGCGCCACTGGTCAGCGGCGGCGCGGTCGTCCTGGCCGCCCCGGACGCCCACCGTGACCCGGGCGCGATGCTGCGGGCGATGCGGGACCACGGCGTGACGGTGCTGCAACTGGTGCCGTCCGTGCTGCGGGTGCTGCTGCACGAGACCGACCTGTCGGGCTGTGCCGCGCTGCGGCTGGTCTGCTCCGCGGGGGAGCCGCTGCCGGCGGCGCTCTGCGAGCAGCTTCGGGCCCTGCTGCCCGTGGAGGTCTGGAACACCTACGGCCCCACCGAGTGCGCGATCGACGCGACCGCCTGGCGTTACCGCGGTGACGAGGCAACGGAGATCGTCCCGATCGGCCGGCCGCTGCCCGGCTGCACCGTCCTGGTCCTCGACGCCGACGACCGGCCGGCGCCGGTCGGGGTGGCCGGCCAGCTCTGCCTCGGCGGGGTCGGCCTGGCGCGGGGCTACCTGGGCCGGCCCGCCCTGACCGGGGAGAAGTTCACCCCCGACCCGTACGGCCGCACGCCGGGGGAGCGCCTGTACCGGACCGGGGACCTGGCCCGGTGGCGCGACGACGGCAGCCTGGAGTACCTGGGCCGCCTCGACCACCAGATCAAACTGCACGGGGTACGCATCGAGCCGGGTGAGGTCGAGGCGGCCCTGCGGCGGCACCCCACCGTCGACGCGGCGGTGGTGACCCTGCACCGGCCGCCGTCGGGCGACGCGGAGCTGGTCGCGTACGTGGTCCCCGCCGCCGGTGCCCGGATCGATCCGGACGGGCTGCGCGACGCGCTCGCCGACCGGCTGCCCGCCGCGCTGGTCCCGTCCACCGTGATCAGCCTGGACGCCCTCCCGCTGACCGCGAACGGAAAACTGGACCGCGCGGCCCTGCCCGCGCCCGACGGCCCCGGCCCCGGTGCCGACCGGAGGTACCTGCCGCCGGCCACCGACACCGAGCGGGCCGTCGCCGGGATCTGGGCCGAGCTGCTCGGCGTCGAGCGGATCGGCCGGGACGACAACTTCTTCACCCTCGGCGGCCACTCCCTGCTCGCCATCCGGGGCGTGCTCCGGGTGCGCCGGGCACTCGACGTGGAGCTGACCGTCGGGCAGCTCTTCACCGCCCCCACCGTCGCCCAACTCGCCGCCCTGGTCGACGAGGCCCGACCCGGCGCCGGGTCCACCGACGAGCCGGCCGACGCGGCGATCCGGCCGGTGACGCGGGACGGGAAGCTGCCGCTCTCCCTCGGCCAGCGCCGGCTGTGGTTCCTGGACCAGCTCGAACCGGGCAGCCTCGAATACCTGATCCCGATCTCGATGCGGCTGACCGGCCCGTTGGACGTGGCGGTGTTCCGGCGGGTGCTGGACGAGGTGGTCAACCGGCACGAGATCCTGCGTACCCGCTACCACTCGGTCGACGGCGAGCCGGTGCAGGTGGTCGACCCGCCGGGACCGGTCGGGTGGGAGCTGGTCGACCTCAGCGGCGCCCCGGAGGTCGTCGACGGTGCCGAGGTGCTGCTGCGGGTCGCGGCCGGCCGGCCCTTCGACCTGGCCACCGAACGTCCGATCCGGGCCCAGGTGATCCGGGTCGCCGCCGACGAGCACCTGGTCGCGCTGACCATGCACCACATCGCGTTCGACGTCTGGTCGATGGACATCCTCCTGCGCGAACTCGACACCCTCTACCGCAGATACGCGCGGGGCGGCGCGGCGACCGCACTGCCCGACCTGCCCGTGCAGTACGCGGACTTCGCCGCCTGGGAGACGGCCCGCCAGGACAGCCCCGAACTGGACGCGCAGCTCGCCTACTGGTCCCGGCAACTGGCCGGGTCGACCCCGCTGGAGCTGCCCACCGACCGGCCCCGCCCGGCGCTGCGGGACCCGGCCGGTGACAACGTCGTCGTCGACGTGCCGACCGACGTCGGTCGGGCGCTGGCCGAGCTGGGCAACCGGGAGGGCGCCACCCTGTTCATGGTGCTGCTGGCGGCCTTCCAGGTCCTGCTCGGCCGGTACGCCCGGCAGCACGACGTGGCCGTCGGCACCCCCGTCGCCGGCCGGACCCGGCAGGAGACCGAGGACCTGCTCGGCTTCTTCGTCAACAACCTGGTGATGCGCGCCGAACTGGTCGACGACCAGCCCTTCCCGGTCCTGCTCGACCAGGTGCGCCGCACCGTGACGGACGCGTTCCGCAACCAGGACGTCGCCTTCGAGCGGCTGGTCGACGCGCTGCGGCCGGACCGGGACCTGTCCCGCAATCCGCTGTTCCAGGTGATGTTCGAACTGCAACACCTGGAGCGGATGACCGCGACCCTCGGCCCGACCACCATCGAGCACGTCGACAGCTCCTTCCCGGTGGCCAAGTTCGACCTCACCCTCTCCGTGGAGCAGCACCCGGACGGCCGGCTGCGCTGCTGGTTCGAGTACGCCACCGCGCTCTGGGACCGCCCCAGCATCGAGCGGATGGCCGGGCACTACCTGCACCTGCTCGCCCAGGTGGCGACCGCGCCGGGAACCGCCCTGCGTGACCTGACCCTGCCCACCGGCGCGGAGCGGACGTACCTCCTCGGGCCGTTGGCCGGCGAGCCGGTCGCGCCCGCCGGGCCGCTGCGCGCCGCCGAGGCCGCCGGGCCGCTGCGCGCCGCCGAGGCCGCTGGGCCGCTGCGCGTCGCCGAGCCCGCCGGCACCGGCGTGGTGGAGCGGTTCGGCCGGCGGGTCCGGCAGCACCCGGACGTCGTGGCGGTGGAGTTCGACGGCCGGCGGCTGACCTTCGCCGAGCTGGACACCCGGGCCAACCACCTCGCCCACCACCTGCGCGAACTCGGGGTGCGCCCGGAGGTCCCGGTCGCGGTCTGCCTGGAACGCGGCCTGGAGGTGGTGGTCACGCTGCTCGCGGTGCTCAAGGCGGGCGGGGTGTACCTCCCGGTCGACCCGGACCACCCCACCGAGCGGCTGCGGTTCATGCTCGCCGACGCGAGGGCCGCGGTGGTGGTCACCGAGCAGGGCTTCGCCGACCGGGTCGCCGCCGACGGGGTGACCGTGGTCGCCGTGGACGCCGACCGGGCGGTGATCGCCGGTCGGGACGGCACCGCGCCGGACCCGTCGACCGGGTCGGACGATCTCGCCTACGTCATCTACACCTCGGGCTCCACCGGGCGGCCCAAGGGCGTGATGATCCCGCACGGCGCGTACGCCCACCACTGCGAGGTCATCGCCCGCGCGTACGACATCGACCCCGGCGACCGGGTGGTGCTGCTCTCCGCGCTCACCTTCGACGTGGCGATGGACGGCATGATGGCCACCCTGCTGGCCGGGGCGACCCTGGTGGTCAGCGACCCGGTCTTCTGGAGCCCGGCCGAGCTGCCGGACCGGCTCGCCCGGCACCGGATCACCCACATGGAGATCACCCCCGCCTACTACCGGGAGGTGATGGACGCCCTGCCGGCCGGCGACGAGCGGCTGCGGCACCTGAAGCTGATGAACGTCGGCAGCGACGTGGTCACCGTCGCCGACGCCCGGCGCTGGGCGGCCACCGGACTGCCCGGCCGGTTCCTGGTCAACTACGGCCCGACCGAGGCCACCGTCACCTGCCTGCTGCACCCGGTCGCGGGCGACCCGCCCGGCGAGCGGAACGAGGCCCTGCCGATCGGCCGCCCGGTCCCCGGCACCCGGACCTACGTGGTCGACGAACACCTGGACCCCGTCCCGGTCGGGGTGCCCGGTGAGCTGCTGCTCGGCGGGGTACGGCTGGCCCGGGGCTACCTGGGCCGGCCCGCACTGACCGCCGACAGGTTCGTGCCCGACCCGTTCGGCGCCGCCCCCGGCGGCCGGCTCTACCGCAGCGGCGACCTGGTCCGGTACCGGAAGGACGGGACGATCGAGTTCCTCGGCCGGATCGACCAGCAGGTCAAGATCCGGGGTTTCCGGATGGAGCTCGGCGAGATCGAGTCGGCCCTGGCCGAGCACCCGGCGGTCCGCGCGGTCGCGGTGGTGGCCCGCGAGACCCAGCCGGGGGAGAAGGGCCTGGTCGCCTACCTGGTCTGCCGGGACGGCACCCCGCCGGCGGTCGGCGAACTCCGGGCCCACCTGCGCGACCGGCTGCCGGACTACATGGTGCCGGCCCAGTGGATGGTGCTGGACGCACTGCCGTTGACCACCAGCAAGAAGGTCGACCGCCGGGCACTGCCCGCCCCGACACCCGTGCGCGCCGACCTCGGCCGGGCGTACGAGGCACCCCGTACCCCGTTGGAGGGGGCCGTGGCCGACATCTGGGCCACCGTGCTGGAGGTCGACCGGGTCGGCGTCCACGACGACTTCTTCGACCTCGGCGGTCACTCGCTGCTCGCCACCCGGGTGCTCGCGCACCTGCGGCAGAGCTTCGACCTCGACCTGCCGCTGCGCCTGCTGTTCGAGCAGACCACCGTGGCCGACCTCGCCGACGCGGTGCACACGGCCATCGAAAACGAGATCTCACGGCTTTCCGACGCCGAGGTGGCGGAACTGCTGAAGGAGGGCAACCTGTGACCGCCAGCCACACCCCGAGCGCGTCCCCGCGACAGGAACTGCTCCAGCGGCGCCTGCGTGGTGCCGGTCGGGCCCGCCGGGCCGACACCATCGCCCCGGCGCCCCGCACCGGCCCGCTGCCGCTCTCCTTCGGGCAGCACCGGCTCTGGGTGCTCGACCAGTTGCAGCCCGGCGGCACCGGTTACCTGATGTCTGTCGGCCTGCGGCTGCGCGGGACGCCGCGCGCCGACGCGCTGCGCCGGGCGTTGACCGAACTGGTCGCCCGGCACGAGATCCTGCGGACCCGGTACGTCGTCGTCGACGGCGAGCCGGCACAGGTCGTCGACCCGCCCGCCCCGGTCGAGTTGACGACGACCGACCTCGGCCACACCGACCGGGAGACGGCCCGGCAGCGCCTCACCGCGCTGCTCGGCGCGCCGGACCCGGTCGACCTGGCCGCCGGCCCGGCGCTGCGGGCCCGGCTGGTCCGCCTCGCCGGGGACGAGCACGCCCTGGCGCTCACCATGCACCACATCTCCTCCGACGGCTGGTCCGAGGGGATCATCCTGCGCGAACTGGCCGCCCTGTACGACGCGTTCGTCGCCGGCCGGCCCTCCCCGCTGACCCCGCTGCCCATCCAGTACGCGGACTTCGCGGTCTGGCAGCGGACCCGCTCCGCCGGGGACCGGCTGGACCGGCAGCTCGACCACTGGCGGGACCGGCTGGCCGGGCTGACGCCGTTGGAACTGCCGACCGACCGGCCCCGGCCAGCGGTGTGGAACCCGGACGGCGGGCTGGTCACGTTCACGGTGCCGGCCGCCCTCGCCGGCCGGCTGCGTGACCTGGGCCGGGCGTCGAACGCCACCCCGTTCATGGTGCTGCTGGCCGCGTTCCAGCTCCTGCTGGCCCGCCACACCGGGCAGACCGACGTCGCGGTGGGCACCCCGGCCGCCGGCCGGGACCGCCTGGAGACGCACGGCCTGGTCGGGCTCTTCCTCAACACGCTGGTGCTGCGGACGGACCTGTCCGGCGAGCCGACCTTCGTCGAGGTGCTGGCCCGGGTCCGGGAGGCGGTGCTGGACGCGCAGTCCCACCAGGACGTGCCGTTCGAGCGGATCGTGGACGCGCTGTCCCCGGAGCGCGACCTGTCGCGCAACCCGCTGTTCCAGACCATGTTCCTCTTCCAGGAGGGCGGGTCGGCCGGCTTCGACGCGGGCGGCCTGGTGGGGGAGGAGCTTGACGCCGGCCCGACCACGGCGAAGTTCGACCTGACGCTCGGGCTGACCGAGGAGGCGGACGGCTCCCTCTCCGGCGGGGTGGACTTCCCGACGGCGCTGTTCGACGACGCGACCGTGCGGCGGCTGGCCGGGCACTACCAGCGGTTGCTGAGCGCCGTCGTCGCCGACCCGGACGCCCCGGTCACCCGGCTGCCCCTGCTCACCGACGCCGAGACCGCCCAACTCGCGGCGTGGAACGACACCGCCGTCGACCACCCCCGGCACACCCTGACCGGGCTGCTGGACACGCAGGCGGCCCGTACGCCCGACGCGGTCGCGCTGCGCTTCGACGGCGCGGAACTGTCGTACGGCCGGCTGCACGCCGAGGCCGCCGTCCTCGCGCGGCGTCTGCGCGACGCCGGGGTCGGGCCGGAGTCCGTCGTGGCCGTCTGCCTGCCGCGCGGCCTGGACCTGATGCGGGCGCTGGTGGCGGTCCTGAAGGCCGGCGCCGCCTACCTGCCGCTGGACCCGGACCTGCCGGCGCGGCGGCGCGCCTTCATGGTGCGCGACTCGGGCGCCCAGCTCGTGATCGACGAGGACTTCCTGGCCGCCGCCGAGGAGGACAACTCCGCCGACGGCGACCCGCAACCGTCGGCGGAGATCACGCCCGGGCACGCCGCCTACCTCATCTACACCTCCGGGTCGACCGGCCGGCCCAAGGGCGCCCTGATCGAGCACGGCGCGATCGTCAACCGCCTGCGGTGGATGCAGGACGCCTACCGCCTCGACGCCTCGGACCGGGTGCTGCAGAAGACGCCGGTCGGGTTCGACGTGTCGGTGTGGGAGCTCTTCTGGCCGTTGATCACCGGCGCGACGCTGGTCCTCGCCCGCCCCGGCGGGCACCGCGATCCCGCGTACCTGGCCGACGTGATCCGCACGGAGGGGATCACCACCGTCCACTTCGTACCATCGATGCTGCGGGCCTTCCTGGCCGAGCCCGTCGGGGCGCTGCCGTCCCTGCGGCGGCTGATCTGCAGCGGCGAGGCGCTGCCGCCCGACCTGGCCGAGCGGGTGCACGAGCGGATCGGCTGCGAGCTGCACAACCTGTACGGCCCCACGGAGACCGCGGTCGACGTCACCGCGGCGCGGTGCGAGCCCGGCGAGCCGGTCACCATCGGCCGCCCGATCGCCAACACCACCGCCCACATCGTCGACGCCGCCGGGCAGCCTGTCCCGGTCGGCGTGCCCGGCGAGCTGCTGATCGGTGGCGTGCAGCTCGCCCGGGGCTACCTGGGCCGGGCCGCGCTGACCGCCGAACGGTTCGTCCCCGACCCGTTCGCCGCCGCGCCGGGGCGGCGCCTGTACCGCACCGGTGACCTGGCCCGCTACCGTCCCGACGGCAGCATCGAGTACCTGGGCCGGATCGACCACCAGGTGAAGATCCGCGGCCAGCGCGTCGAGTTCGGCGAGGTCGAGGCCCTGCTGTACGAGGCCCCCGGCGTCACCGCGGCGGCGGTGGCCGTCCACGACGAGCAGCTCGTCGGCTACCTCGTCGGGCCGGAGACCGTCGAGCGGGTGCGCGCGTACCTGGTCGACCGCCTGCCGGACGCGATGGTCCCGGCCCGCTGGACGATCCTGCCCGCCCTGCCGCTGACCGCCAGCGGCAAGGTGGACCGCCGCGCCCTGCCGGCACCCGAGGCGGCGCCGGTCACGCAGGGCGGCGCCCACGTCGCCCCCCGCGACGAGACCGAGGAGCGGATCGCCGACGCGTTCGGCGTGGCGCTCGGCCTCGACACGGTCGGCGTGACGGAGAGCTTCTTCCTGCTCGGCGGCGACTCGATGCGGGCGATCCGGATGGTGGGGCTGCTGCGTGCGGCCGGGCTCACCGTGTCGGTCCAGGACCTGTTCACGCACCAGAGCGTGGCCGAGCTGGCGGGCGTGGCCGTGCGGACCGGGCCGGCCGAGGAGACCGAGTCGACCGTCGGCCGGTTCGCGCTGGTGGGCGACGCGGACCGCAGCCGACTGCCGGACGGGCTCGTCGACGCCTATCCGATCACCCAGAACCAGGCGGGCATGCTGTTCGAGATGCTCTCCGGCGGCGACCGGCCGGTCTACCGCAACGTCTCCTGCTACGGGATCACCGACCAGCAGCCCTTCTCCCTGGACGCGCTGCGGGAGGCCGGCCGGCTGCTCACGGACCGGCACGAGATCCTGCGTACGTCGTTCGACCTGTCCCACTACTCCGAGCTGATGCAGCTTGTCCACGCGTCGGTCGACCTGCCGATCGGCTACGACGACCTGCGCGGGCTGCGGCCCGACGCGCAGGAGGAGGCCGTACGCGCACACCTGCGGGCCGAGCGCGTCCGGCCGTTCGACATCACCACGGCGCCGCTGCTGCGCTACCACGTGCACCAGCTCGGCGACTGCGAATGGCGGCTGACCCACTCGGAGAGCCACGCGATCCTCGACGGCTGGAGCCACACCTCCACGGTCGCGATGCTGATCTCGCTGTACCGGACGCTGCGCCGGGGCGAGCGGCCCGCTCTGCCGCCACCGCCGGCGGTGCGCTTCGCCGACCTCGTCGCCCGCGAGCGCGCGTCCCTCGCCTCGGCGACGGACCGTGGCTTCTGGGCGGCGACCGTGGCCGGGTCGGACCGGCTCGAACTCCCGCCGGAGTGGGGCACCGGGTCGGACGCCCCGGCGAACATCGTCGAGGTGCCGTGGGCCGACCTGCGTCCCGCACTGCGCCGGCTCTCCGCCGCCGCCGGCACCTCCCTGAAGAGCGTGCTGCACGCCGCGCACCTCAAGGTGCTGAGCATCGTCACCGGCCGGCAGCGCTTCTTCACCGGCCTGCTGTGCAACGGCCGGCCCGAGCGGCTGCGCGGCGACGAGGTCTTCGGCATGTACCTCAACACCGTGCCGTTCGCCGCCGACACCTCCGCCCGCACCTGGCGCGCCCTGGTGCAGGCCGTCTTCGCCGGCGAGGCGCGCCTCTGGCCGCACCGCCGCTACCCGCTGCCGGCCATGCAACGCCAGTGGGGCAACGGCACGCCACTGCTGCGGGTCGGCTTCTCGTACCTGGACTTCCACGTGCTCGACGGTCCCGCCGAGTCGGTCGGGATGGTCGACGACTTCAGCCCGAGCAGCGTCGGGCTGGACGTGTGGACCTTCCCGGGAGTCCTGCGGCTGGGCGCCCGACCCGCCGACATCGACCGGCCGTACCTCGAACTGCTGGCCCGGACCTACCGGCACGTGCTGGAGGCGATGGCCGCCGACCCGGACGGCGACACGGACGTCGGCCTGAGCGTCGCCGACCGGACCTGGGCGGTCGAGGCGTACCAGCCCGTCGAGCCGTTCCCGGCGGCCCCGTTCGTCCACGACCTCGTCGCCCGGCGCGCGGCCGCCGCGCCCGCCGCGGTGGCGGTACGGCACGGCGACGCCACGCTCACCTACGGGCAGCTCGACGACCGGTCCGACCGGCTCGCCGCGCGCCTGGGAGAGCTGGGCGTCCGGCCCGACACGGTCGTCGGCATCCACCTGCCCCGCGGGATCGACCTCATCGTCGCGATGCTGGCCGTCCTCAAGGCCGGCGGGGCGTACCTGCCGCTCGATCCGGCCTATCCCGCCGAGCGGGTCGGCGACATGGTCCGCGACGCGGCGCCCGTGGTCGTGCTGACCGACGGCGACCTGGCCCCGCGACTGCCGTGCACGGCCGCGACGGTGCTGGTCGCCGACCTCGCGAACGGCCGGCCCCGGGCGGCCTACCCGCCGGCGGTACGGCTCAGCGGGGACAACCTCGCCTACGTCATCTACACGTCGGGCTCCACCGGGCGGCCCAAGGGCGTCGCGGTCACCCACCGCGCCGTGCTCAACTTCTGCCACGCCCAGCGGCGGGTCCTGGACGCGCACGCCGGGGACGAGGTGCTCCAGTTCGCCTCGCCCAGCTTCGACGCCTCGGTCTGGGAGATCCTGCTGGCCCTCGCCAACGGCGCGGCGCTGGTGCTGCCCCCGCCGGACGCCGACCCCGGCGACCTGCGCCGCCACGCGGCCGAGCTCACCCACATGACCCTGCCGCCGCCGCTGCTGGACCGCCTCGACCCGGCCGCCTTCCCGCGCCTGCGGGTGCTGGTCACCGGCGGCGAGGCGTGCACGGCCGAGCAGGCGGCGCGGTGGGCCGACCGGGTTCGCGTCCTGCACGCGTACGGGCCCACCGAGACCACCGTCGTCGCCACCATCGCCGAGCTGCGGGCCACGGACACGGCACCGCCGCCGATCGGGCTCCCGCTGGACAACGTGCGCGCCTACGTCGTCGACGACGAACTGCGCCTGCTGCCCCCCGGCGTACGCGGGGAACTGGTCCTCGGCGGGGCGGGCGTGGTGCGCGGGTACCTCAACCGGCCGGCGCTCACCGCCGAGCGGTTCGTGCCGGACCCGTACGCGTCGCGACCGGGCGAGCGCATGTACCGCACCGGCGACGTGGTCTCCCGCGACCCCGACGGCATCCTGCACTTCCACGGGCGCCGCGACCACCAGGTCAAGGTTCGCGGGTTCCGGATCGAGCTCGGCGAGATCGAGCACGCCCTCGCCGCCCACCCGGCGGTCGCCGCCGCCGTGGTCGCCGTGCACCGCGCCGGCACCCCGGACGCCTCGCTCGTCGCCTACACCCGCCCCGCGGACGGGACCGCGGCGTCCCCGGCCGAGCTGCGCGACCACCTGCGGGAGCGGTTGCCGCAGCACCTCGTCCCGCACCACTACCTGGCCGTGGACGACTTCCCGTACACCCGCAACGGCAAGGTCGACCGGGCCGCCCTCCCGGCGCCGGACGGCTCGCGGCCGGTGACGGACGTCGAGTACGTCGCGCCGCGCTCGGACGTCGAGAGGCACATCGCCACGGCCTGGAGCGAGGCGCTCGGCATCGAGCGGATCGGTGTGCACGACGACTTCTTCGCCCTCGGCGGCCACTCGCTGGCGATGATGCGACTGACCGCGACGCTGCGCAGCCGGCACGGCTACGAGCTGACGTTCGGCTCGTTCGTCGAGCACCGCACCGTCGCCGGGCTGGCCGCGACACTTCAGGACCCGGCGGCGACGGCCGGCGCGATGATGTGGCTGCGACGCGGTGGCGACGGCCGGCCCCCGCTGTTCTGCGTGCACCCCGGTGGCGGCAGCGCCCACTGGTACCTGCGCCTGGCCCCGCACCTGCACCCGGACCAGCCGGTCGCGGCGTTCGAATGGCCGGGCCCGCACCCGGGGGGCACGCCCACCACGGCGCAGATGGCCGAACGCTACGGCGACGAACTCCGCCGGGCCCAGCCGCACGGGCCGTACCGGCTGTTCAGCTGGTGCGGCGGCAGCGGCATCGCCAGCGAGATGGCCCACCGGCTGGTCGAGGACGGGCACGAGGTGACGCTGATCCTGCTCGACCCGGGCCTGGACATCCACACCCGCGCCGACGCCTGGCGCGAACTCACCCTGATCCGCCGCCTCGAACTGCTGCTGCACGAGGTGGGCGCCGGTGGCGACGAGGCCGACACGCCGCAACGCCGCCGGGAGATCCTCGACCTGCTCGAACACCTCGTCGACGACGTCGACGAGGAGACCGGCATCGCGCTGCCCGAGCGCGGCGTGGGGGACTCGTGGCCGCGGCAGGTACGGATCTGGCGCGAGGTCATGGAGGTGGACGTCGAGTACCGGCACCGGCCCTGGCCGGGTCGGCTGGAACTGATCGTCAGCGACGAACTCGCCGACGGCCAGCACGAGGTCACCTCCGGCCAGAGCTACCCGGACTACCTGGCGCGCTGGGAGGAGCTCTGCACCGGCGGCGTGCGGGTGCACCGGGTGCCGGGCGACCACTTCAGCGTCATCAAGCCGCCGCACGTCACCACGCTCGCCCGCGTCATCGCCGACGTGCTGGGTGAGGGCTGACCGTCTGTCACGGATGCCGGCCGCGCCCGCCGTGCGCGGCCGGACGAGAGGAAGAACTGGATGAGTACCCACACGAGCCCGCCACCCCTACGGGTAGCCATCGTGGGCACGGGCAACATCGGCACGGACCTGCTGTTGAAGGTCGAGGCGTCCCCCCTGCTGGAGTGTGTCCTGTTCGCCGGACGCCGCGCCGGATCACCCGGGATCGAGCTGGCCGAGCGCCGCGGGGTGCCGACCAGCGTGGCCGGCATCGACGCGGTCACCGCCCGCGCCGAGCACATCGACCTGGTCTGCGACGCGACCTCGGCCGACGACGCCGCCCGCCACTGGTCGGTCGTCGCGCCCACCGGGCTGCCGTTCGTCGACCTCACGCCGGCGCACCTCGGGAAGTTCTGCGTACCGGCGCTCAACCTGGACGACTGCCTCGACGAGCAGTACCTCAGCATGGTCACCTGCGGGGGACAGGCGGCGGTCCCGATGGCCCACTGCATGGCGGAGGCCGCGGACGGGATCGGCTACCTGGAGATCGTCTCGGCCAGCGCCTCGGCCACCGTCGGGCCCGCGTCCCGGGCCAACCTGGACGAGTACGTGCACACCACCGAGCAGGCGACCATCGAGTTCTGCGGCGTGCGATGCACCAAGACCGTGCTGGTCATCAACCCCGCCGAGCCCGGCATCGTCATGCGCAACTCCATCGCGGTGACGACCGCCGAACGGATCGACATGGACGCCCTGCGCGCGTCCGTCGCCATGATGGAGAAGCAGATCAGGTCGTACGTCCCGGGCTACCGCGTCGTCGTCCCGCCGGTGACGGTCGGGGACCGGATCACGATCACGGTGGAGGTCGAGGGCCGGGGCGACTGGTTCCCGCGCTACGCCGGCAACCTCGACATCATCACCTGCGCCGCCCTCGCGGTCGCGGAGGCCCGGGCGGAACGGCGGCGGTCATGAGCGGCGTACCGAAACTCAGCATCTGCGACACGACCCTGCGCGACGGCAACCACGCGGTCGGCCACCAACTCGGTCGCGCGGACATCAGCGCCTACGCGCGGGCGGCCGAGGCGGCCGGCGTGGACGTCGTCGAGGTCGGCCACGGCAACGGCCTCGGCGCCTCGTCCATCCAGGTCGGCATGGCCGCGCTCAGCGACGCCGAGATGCTGCGGGCCGCCAAGGCCGAGCTGCGTACGGCCCGCCTCGGCGTGCTGTCCATCCCCGGGTTCGCCAGCGTCGAGCGCGACCTCAAGCCGGCGCTGGACTGCGGGGTGGACGAGGTCCGGGTCGGCGCGCACTGCACCGAGGCGGACGTCACCCGGCAGCAGGTCACGATGCTGCGGGCGATGGGCGTCGCCGTCAAGGGGATGCTGTTGATGAGCCACATGGCCTCCGCGGCGAAGCTGCTGGAACAGGCTTGGCTCATGCAGGGCTACGGCGCCGAGGCGGTCATCCTGATGGACTCCGCCGGCGCGTACACGCCGGAGAAGGTCCGCGAGAAGGTCGGCGAACTCGTCGAGCACCTCGACATCGCGGTCGGTTTCCACGCGCACAACAACCTCGGCATGTCGGTCGTCAACAGCATGGCGGCGATCGAGGCAGGCGCCACCATCGTCGACGTCACGGCGCGCGGCTTCGGCGCGGGCGCGGGCAACGCACCGATCGAACTCGTCGCGGCCAACCTGCACGTCGGGCAGATCGAGACCGACATCCAGCTCTTCGGCGCGCTGGACGCGGCCGACGTGGCACAGGAGCGGTTCGTCAAGCACGTGCCCACCAACGACAGCGTCACCATCGCCAGCGGGATCGCCGGCGTGTTCTCCGGGTTCGCCGCGCCGGTGCGGCGCGCGAGCGCCCGCTTCGGCGTCGACCCCCGCAGGATCCTGCTGGAGCTGGGCAACCGCCGGGTGGTGGCGGGCCAGGAGGACACCATCATCGAGGTCGCCATGTCGCTGGCCGCCGAGCAGAGCCATTGAGCCGGTACGCGCGGCCCTCCGGGCTCGGATCACCCGACGTAGGGCTGGCATCACGTCACGTAGGGCTCGCATCACCTGATGTAGGAGGACCAATGCAACGCCATTCCCCGCTTCACGAGGCGGCCGACCTGGCCGGTGTCGCCGCGCTGCTGCAGATCGGCGCGGAGATCGGCGTGGACCGGCTGCTGGACTCCGGCGGCACGTTCGACGCCGCCGAGCTGGCCAGGACCGCCGACCTCCCGCAGGCCGGCGTGGAGGACTACCTCGCCGCGCTGGTCGCCGCCGGGCTGGTGGTCGGCACGGACGTACCGGACCGCTTCCGGGCGGCCGAGGACTACCCGGACCGGCGGTACACGGCCGGCTACGTGTCCTGGGCCATGAGCGCCAACGGCCCGTTCCTCGCCAACGCCCGGGAGTTCCTGACCGACCGCGACGCGGCGGCCCGGGTCCACCGACGGAACGGACGCCGGGTGGCGGTCAGTTCGAGGTGGATCGGCGAGCGGGCCTTCTATCCGCCGATCGTCGACCGGGTCGCCTCGGCCGGCGCCGCGCACGTGGCCGACCTCGGCGCCGGCGCCGGGGGGCTGCTCATCGAGCTCCTGGGGCAGGACCCGGGACGTACCGGTGTGGCGCTCGACAGCAGCGGCGCCGCGTGTGCCGCCGCGCGGGAGGCCGCCACCGCCGCGGGGGTGGCCGACCGGCTCCAGGTCGTCGAGCGTACGGTCCAGTCCCTCGCGGACGATCCCGGACCGGTCGAGGGCGCGGACGCCGTGCTGGCGTGCTTCGTCATGCACGACATCGTGGCGGACGAGTCGGTGGCCAAGGACGTGCTGGGCGCCTGCCGCGACGCGCTGGCGCCGGGCGGGTTCATGGCGGTCGCCGACGCGGTCTCCTATGCGCCCGACCCCGCGGAGCGGAGGTTCAGCGCGCTCTTCACCTACCTGCACGCCAGCTTCATGCGCGTGACCCTGCCGACCGAGCGGCAGTGGCTGGACACGTTCCGGTCCGCCGGCTTCTCCGAGACGGCGTGCGTACCGCTCGGCGTGCCCGGCGGTCGGCTCTTCGTGGCGGCCAGGTAGTGGCCACCACGCTGTCGCTGCACCGCACGCTCGCGGGGGAACTCAGGACGGCGGCGCGGACCCTTCGCGCCGTACCGCCGATCTCGGCCCGGCATCCGCAGCTCGACCTGGCGGACGCCTACGCCATCCAGAGCGAGCTGCGCGAGATGGAACTGGCCGAGGGCGCGGTCCTGGCCGGGCTCAAGATCGGTGCGACGAGCGAGGCGATCCAGTCGATGTTCGGCATCGACCATCCCGACTTCGGCTACCTGACCGACCGGATGGTGCTCGACGACGGCGCCGACCTCGACCTGGGCCGGTTCATCGCGCCGAAGGTCGAGGGCGAGATCGCGTTCCGGTTCGCGCAGGACGTCACCGGCCCGACCGTGACCGCGCACGACGTGCTGGCGGCCACCGCGGAGGTCCTGCCGGCGCTGGAGGTGCTCGACAGCCGGATCCAGGACTGGCGGATCGGCCTCGTGGACACCGTCGCCGACAACGCCTCGTCGGCGTTGGCCGTCCTCGGCGCCGGCGTGCCGCCCGGCACGACGGACCTGGCCGGCGCGCGCATGGAGCTGCGTAGCCGCCACGGCGTGCAGGCCGGGCGAGGCTCGGCCGTGATGGGCCATCCGGCCGAGTCCGTGGCCTGCCTGGTGCGCATCCTGTCCGGGTTCGGCACCGGGATCAGGGCCGGGCAGCTCGTGCTCTCCGGATCCTGGGCGGCGGCGGTGGACCTCGTGCCGGGGGACACCGTGCGGGCCTCCTTCGGCGCCCTGGGTCAGGTCGCGCTGACCACCCGCGGTTGACGTGCTCCGGGGCCCCGCCGGGCCCCGGCACCGCCCGCCGGTCGGGGAGCAGGCACCCGACCGACCTGTTTCGACGACGAGACGACTACGACCGAGGAGACCCCGGACCGATGACCATGCTGGTGGACGAGACGGTACCGCCGCACAAGGCGGCCTACGACTTCTCCCTCTTCGAGGCGATGGAGTCGGAGGTGCGTTACTACTGCCGCAAGTTTCCGGTGGTGTTCGACCGGGCCCGGGGCGCCGAGCTCTACGCCGAGGACGGCCGGATGTTCACCGACTTCTTCTGCGGCGCCGGCACCCTGAACTACGGCCACAACCATCCCCACCTGAAGCGTCGCATCACGGAGTACCTCGCCAGGGACGGCGTGATGCACGGCCTGGACATGTACACCGTGGCGAAGCGGACCTTCCTGAGCCGGCTCCGCGAGCAGGTGCTGGCCCCGCGAGGGCTGGACCACAAGGTGCAGTTCTGCGGGCCGACCGGCACCGACGCGGTGGAGGCGGCGCTGAAGGTGGCCCGTCGGGCCACGGGACGCCGTGGCGTGGTCTCCTTCAGCGGGGCGTACCACGGCATGTCCCGCGGGTCGCTTGCGGTCAGCGGTGGCCGCCGGGCCCGCGCCGCCGGTCAGGTGGGCACGGCGGACGTGACGTTCGTGCCGTACGAGGACGGTCCGGCGGGGCCGTTCGACTCGATCGGCTACCTGGAGCGGATGCTGTCCGACCCGTCGTCGGGGCTGGACCTCCCGGCCGCCGTGATCGTCGAACCGTTGCAGATGGAGGGCGGGGTGTACCCGGCGTCGGCCGACTGGCTGCGCCGACTGCGCGAGCTGACCACCCGGTACGGCGTCCTGCTCATCTTCGACGAGATCCAGTCCGGCTGCGGACGCACCGGCACGTTCTTCTGCTTCGAACACGCCGGCGTGGTGCCGGACATCATCACCGTCTCCAAGGCGATCGGCGGGTACGGGCTGCCGCTGTCGCTGGTGCTGTTCCGGCCGGAACTCGACGTCTGGTCGCCGGGGGAGCACACGGGCACCTTCCGGGGCAACCAGCTCGCCTTCGTCGCCGGCGCCGCCGCCTGCGAACTCTGGGGCCAGGACGGGTTCCGGACCACCGCTGCGGTCGGCGCCCGGCGACTGGAGCGCTTCGGCGCCGAACTGCGCGACAGCGAACCGGCGCTCGCCGTCCGGGGCCTGGGCATGGTCCTCGGCGTCGACCTGCGGGCGGCCGGGGGCGCCGAGCGGGCCGACCGGATCCAGCGGCGCTGCTTCGAGACCGGGCTGATCGTCGAACTCTGCGGACGCGACGACGAGGTGATCAAGGTGATGCCGCCGCTCACCATCGACCTCGCCCGGCTGGAGCGGGGCCTCGCCGTCCTGCACCGGGCCATCCGGGCCAGCTGACCGCCGCCCGCCACCGTCACCGTTCCTGGAGGATCCCGATGGACCGTCGTCCCCGCCGTCACCTGCTGTCCATGAAGGACCTCAGCGACGCCGACCTGCGGCACCTGGTGGCCCGCAGCGCCGACCACGCCGCCGGCCGGGTCGGGCCCGCCGACCAGTTGCGCGGCCTGGTCACCGCGGTCTACTTCCGCCGCACCTCGACCCGGACCCGTACCGCCTTCTCCAGCGGAGCCCTGCGGCTCGGCTCCCAGCTGATCAGCTACGGCCCCGGGGACCTGCAACTGAACACCGGCGAGACGGTCGAGGACACCACCCGGGTGCTGTCCGAGATGGTCGACCTGTTCGTCGCCCGGACCGCCGACCCGGTCGCCGAGCTGCGGGCGTTCGCCGGGCAGGACCGGATGGGGGTGATCAACGCGATGAGCGCCGAGGAGCACCCCACGCAGGCGCTGGCCGACCTGAGCACCATGACCGAGCGGTTCGGCCGGGTCGACGGGCTGCGGGTGCTCTACGTGGGGGAGGGCAACAACACCGCCGCCGCGCTCGCGCTGGCCCTCAGCCGTTTCACCGGAACGCGGCTGCACCTGCGCACGCCGCCCGGGTACGGCCTGGAGCCGGACGTCCTCGCCGCCGCCCGGGCGGCCGCCGCGCGGACCGGTTCGGCGGTCGCCGAGGCGCACCACATGGCGGACCTGCCGGAGGTCGACGTCGTCTACACCACCCGCTGGCAGACCACCGGCACCACCAAGCCGGACCCGGACTGGCGGCGCGTCTTCGCGCCGTTCCGGGTCGACGGGGCGCTGCTGGCGGCGAGCCCGGAGGCGGTGTTCATGCACGACCTGCCGGCGCACCGGGGCGAGGAGGTCACGGCCGGCGTGCTGGACGGTCCCCGCAGCATCGCCTTCGCTCAGGCGAGGCACAAGATGTCCAGCGCCCAGGCCGCGTTGGAGTGGTGCGCCGGGTGAGCCCGCAGGTCACCGGCGGTGCGCCGGTGCCGCCGAAATATGGGTACCGGTTACCCATGTGACCCCCTCGGGGCCGCCGGCACGATATCGGCGTGGAGAGATCGGGTACGCGAATTGCGGCGGCGGCGGCGGTGGGCGGTGCGGGCGACGCCTGGTGGGCGCCCGGCCTCACGCTGGCCGAACGGGTACGGGCAGCCGACGACGGCGGGTCCGTCGTCGCCGACCCCGGGTCCGAGCACGCCGTGCGGCGGTTGCAGGACTGGCGTTCGGCGTACGAGCTGGGGACGACGGGGCAGTTCGCGCACCGCCTGGCGGCCCTGAGGATCACCGAGGGGCAGTTCCTGGCTCTCCTCGACCGACCGCCGGCGGCGCTGGCGGCCGGGTCGGCGGCGCCGGGCTGGGCCGAGTACACCGAGCGGGCGCTCGGCCTCGCCCCCGACGGCGCCTCCCAGCCGACCCCGGGCACCCCGTGGTCCGACGCGTTCGCCGGCGTGCTGGCGCCGTTCGTCGCGGCCGCCTGCGCCGACCTGCGGCAGCGGGTACGGGCTCCCGGTACGCCCGCGGTGGTGGACCTCGCCGCCGTGTACGCCGGGTTCGCCGACGCGCTCCGCGCCCGGCTGGTCGCGATGGCGTCGCGTACCTTCGTCCTGGAACTCAACGTCGCCCGCGCCGCCGGCCGGCTGGCGGGTCCCACGCCCGAGCACCGGTTCGCCGCCTTCGTGGCCGACCTCGCCCAGCGCGAGCGGCTGACGCGGGTGATGACGGACTATCCCGTGCTGGCGCGGATCCTGGCGACCGCCTGTCGGCACGCCGTCGAGGCGGCGGCCGAGCTGCTCGACCGGTTCGTCGCGGACCGGGCGGAGATCCTCCGGCGGTTGTTCGACGGCCACGATCCGGGCCCGCTGGTCGGAGTCGACGTGGCGGGGGACTCGCACGGGCACGGGCGGGCGGTGGCGCTCCTGCGCTTCGCCTCCGGCGCCCGGGTGGTCTACCGGCCGCGCTCGGTCGCCGTCCACGTGCACTTCAACGAGGTCCTGGACTGGCTCAACGGGTTGCTGCCGGAGCTGGAGCTGCGCAGGTTGACCGTGCTCGCCCGCGGCGGCTACGGGTGGATCGAGGTCGTCGACCGTGCCGCCTGCTCCGACGCCGTCCAGGTGGGCGCGTTCTACCGCCGGCAGGGGGTGCTGCTCGCGCTGCTGTACCTGCTGGGCATGACGGACATCCACCACGAGAACCTGATCGCCTGCGCCGACCAGCCCGTCCTCGTCGATGTCGAGACGCTGCTGCACCCCGACCTGCCCGTGCCGACCGCCGCGCCCGATCCCGCCGCCCGGGCGCTGCGGACGTCGGTGTACCGCACCGCCCTGCTGCCGCAGCCGCTCATCGGCGAACGCGGCCTGCTGGACATCTCCGGCCTGGGCGGCGACCCCGGCGCGCAGCAGCTCCGGGAGGTCGTCGAGTGGGCCGCTGCCGGCACCGACACGATGCACCTGGTACGTGGTGCCGCGCCCGTGCGGGCGGCCGAGAACCGCCCGACGCTGGACGGCGTCCCGGCCGACGCCGCCGGGTACACGGGCGAGCTGCTCGCCGGCTTCCGCGCCGGGTACCGCGCCATCGCCCGGCGGGCCGGCGACCTGACCGGCCCGGACGGCCTGCTCCGGCGGTTCACCGCCGACGAGCTGCGGGTCATCGCCCGGTCGACGCGGACCTACACCGTGCTGCTGAGCGAGTCCACCCATCCCGACGTGCTGCGCGACGCGCTCGACCGAGACCAGATCTTCGACCTGCTCTGGGCGGCCTCGGTGGACGACCCGGTACGCAACCGACTGGTGTCCCGCGAGATCGAACAGCTCTGGGACGGCGACGTCCCCCTGTTCACCTGCCGCCCGGACGACCGCGACCTGGCCGGGGGCGACGGCGTCGGATTCGTCGACGTGCTCGACGAGCCGGTGCTGACGACCGCGCTGCGCAGGATCGCCGCCATGGGCGCGGTCGACCAACGCGACCAGGAGTGGATCGTCCGGGCCGCGCTCGCCGGCCGACTCGGCGGGGCACGCCACGAGTGCGCGGAGCCGGCCCCCGTCCGGTGGGAGGCCACGGCACCGGACCCGGGCAGGCTGCTCACGGTCGCCTGCGGCATCGCCGACAAGATCATCTCGGACGCCTACGACGACGGCGTGTTCGCCAACTGGCTCGGCCTCGAACCGGTGGACGGCGGGCACAGCACGATCATGCCGCTGGGCGCGGGGCTGGGAAACGGATACCCGGGCACCGCCCTCTTCCTGGCCGAACTGGCCCGGCTGACGGACGTCGACCGCTACGCCGAGGCCGCCCGCAGGGCGGTGCGCCAACTTCCCGTGCTGCTCACCGCGATGCAGGCCCGGCCGCACCTGGCGGACACGGTCGGCAGCGGCGGGTTCACCGGCCTCGGGGGGATCGCCTACGCGGCGGCCCGGCTCGCCGACCTGCTCCGGGACGACGCGCTCGGCGACTCCGTCGAACCGGCGGTACGCCTCGCGGCGATCGCCGCCGCGACGGACCCCAACCCGGGCGTGCTCGACGGGCTGGCCGGCTGTCTCGCCGCGATGCTCGCCGTCAACGAGCTGACCGGCCTGCCGCTCGCCGCCGAGACGGCCCGCGACTGCGCCAAGCGGCTGCTGGCGGCAGTCCCCACGCTGCCCGCGCAGCCCGGCTTCGCCACCGGTACGGCCGGGATCGGCTGGGCCCTGCTGCGGTTCGCGCAGGCGGAGGGCGACGAGCGGTACGCCGAGGCCGGCAGCGCGATGCTGGCCCGTGCCGCCACCGGCCCGGTCCCGGACCCGTCGGCGCACTCGTGGTGCCACGGCGTGCCCGGAATCGCGGTCGCCATCGCCGACCAGGGCCGGCTGCTGGCAGACCCGGCGCTGGCCGCCTTCGTGGACCGCGCGGCGACCGCCGTGTCGAGATCGGGGCTGGTCGACGACCACAGCCTCTGCCACGGGGAGCTGGGTAGGCAGGAGATGCTGTCGGTCGCCGCCGCGCGCGGTCGCCGGGCCGCCGCCAGCGTCCGCTCCGACCAGGCCGGACAACTGGTCGCCGCGCTGGACCAGGCCGGCCCGAGATGCGGTGCCGCCGGCGGCGTGAGCGTCCCCGGCCTGCTGGACGGCCTGGCCGGGATCGGCCACGGACTGCTCCGTATCGGCTTCGCCGATCGAGTGCCCTCGGCACTGCTGCTGCATGCCGAGCCGACGACATCCGACGTGGTGTCGAGAACCAGATAGGGGGAAGATATGCGGAACGACCTGACTGTTCCTCGACCGGCGGGGGCGGCCGAGGAACCCGAGCCGGCCGACACTCACCCGGCGGGCGAGATCAAGTTCAGCTTCCTGTGGCACGTCGGGAGGCGGTCGGGCATCCTGACCGGCCTGATGATCGCCGCGCCCGCCATCGCGGCCATCATCGACACCGGTGGTACTGGCGGTCACTCGTCGGAGTGAGTCCGACCGGGAGCGGCACCTTCCCGTGTCGTTTCATCGACAGCGGGCGCCCGTGTTCGACGCGGTAACGCGGGTGCCGCTCACGTTAGCCTGCGGGCATGCGCTTCTCCTCGCCGGTGGTGATCGGACGTGATGCCGAAATCCGCGCCGTCAACGCTCGACTGACGGCCACTCGGTCCTCGTCCGGCGGCACGATCTTCCTGATCGGCGAGGCGGGGATCGGCAAGACCCGGCTCGCGGAACACTGCGCGCACGCGGCGGCGGAGGCCGGTATGGAGCTGCTACGGGGCCGTAGCAGCTCCACCGGCCCCATCGTCCCGTTCCGCCCGCTGACCGAGGCGATCTTCGCGCTGTCGCGCACGGGCCGGCTGCCGGACAACACCGAGCTGGCGCCCTACCGCCCGGCCCTCGCCCGGCTCGTCCCCGAGTGGCGGGACCCCGCGGTGCCGGAACGGGTGGCCTCGATCGTCGAACTGGCCGAGGCGGTCCTGCGGCTCGTCACCGCCGTGGCCGGGG
The DNA here is from genome assembly GCF_049847285.1 of Micromonospora sp. DT62. Lineage (NCBI taxonomy): Bacteria > Bacillati > Actinomycetota > Actinomycetes > Micromonosporales > Micromonosporaceae > Micromonospora > Micromonospora sp. DT62. Next base: position 278,100 of record NZ_JBNCOB010000003.1, on the reverse strand, counting down.
GCCGGGGCTGCGTCCTCATCCTCGAGGACATCCACGACGCCGACGCCGAGACCCACGCCGTCGTGGAGTACCTGGTCGACAACCTCGCCGACCTGCCCATCCTGATGGTGGCCACCATGCGGCCGGGCAGCGGCCCCGCGACCGAGCTGGCCTGGGCCGCGGCTGTGCGTCGCTCCGCGGCCGTCGTCGAACTCCACCCCCTGTCCGACCAGGAGGTCCACGAGCTCGCCGCCGCCTGCCTCAACACCGACGCCCTGCCCGCCGAGCTGACCGACCGGCTGGTACGCGACAGCGAGGGCAACCCGTTCGTCGCCGAGGAACTGCTGAACAGCATGATCGGCGCGCGCGCACTGGTCCGCGACGGCGACGGCTGGCGGTTCACCGACGACCCCGCCATCGCGTTGCCGAACACCGTCACGCTCAGCGTGACCCGCCGGCTGGCCGGCCTCGATCCGCAGGCGCGGACACTGCTGCACACCGCCGCGGTGCTGGGCCGGCGCTTCCCCGTGGCCGCGCTGCGGGCGGCGACCGGTCTCGAGGAGCGGGCCATGCTGAGCCATCTGCGCTCCGGCGTGGACGTCGAGGTCGTCATGCCCGACCGGTCGACGCCCGACTGGTACTCCTTCCGCCACGCGCTGACCGCCGACGCGATCCTGGCCACGCTCACCCCCGCCGAACGGTCCGCGCTGGCCAAACGCGCCGCCGACGCGCTGGAGTCGGCGTACGCCGGGCTGCCCGGACACTGGTGCCAGCTCGCGGCCGAACTCAGGCAGACCGCCGGGGACAACCACGCCGCGGGCCTGTTGTTCGCGGAGGCGGGCCGGCGGGCACTCGGCGACGGCGCCACCACGTCGGCCGTCACCCTGCTCGACCGCGCGTACCAGCTGATGTCCGACCCGCCCGACCCCGAGGCGCGCGCCGGCATTCTCGAGTCGCTGCTCAACGCCCTGGCCGAAGCCGGCCACGCGAACCGGGCGTTCGCCCTGGTCGACGACGCGACCTGGGTGAACGCCGTGACCCTCGGCGTCGAGCAGCACGTCAGCATCCGGACCCGGCTCGCCTGGGTCGCGGTCACGACCGGGCGGTGGGCCGACGGCGCGTCCCAGGTGCGCATCGCCCGGGCGGTCCTCGGCAGCAACCCGCCGCCGGGGCCGGCGGCCCGGGTGGACGTGGTCGAGGCGCACCTGATCTTCGGCGACGGTGACGGCTGCGGCCGGACCACGCAGGCCGAGCAGCTCGTGCTCCAGGCCCTGGCGGTGGCCGAACGGGTGCCGATGGCGGAGACGGCGTGCCAGGCGCTGCAACTCCTGGCCATGATCGCCCGGAGCCGGAGCTTCGACGAGGCGGAGTCCTACCTGACCAGGATGCTGGCGATGGCCGAGGAACACCGCCTGCCCCTGTGGCGCATCAACGCGCTGTTCCGGCTCGGCGTCAACCAGAGCATGCGGACCGGCGAGCAGACCCTGCTGCGCCAGGCGGAGCAGGCCGCGCAGCTGTCCGGCGCCATCATGATCGGGCAGAGCATCGAGGGCGTGTACGCGATCCGGGCCGTGATGCAGGGCGATTACCCGACGGGGGACGAGCTCGCCGCCCGGTGCGCCGCGGCGACCGCCCGGCTGCGCAACATCGACGACCAGCAGTTCGCGCTGGTGACGGCCGCCGCCTCCGCTGCCCACCGGGGACGACGGCGACTGATGGAGCAGCGGCTGGAGGAGTTCCGGGCGGTCGGTGGGGGAGAGTCCGGGCACGTTCCCCTCGCCTACGGCTTCTGCGAGGCCGTCTGCGCACTGCTGGAGGAGGACCGGCCGGCGGCGATCCGGGCCCTCGACCTGGCCCGGGCGTGGGAGGACGACCACCCGAACACCTACTACATGACGGGCCGCTTCGGACTGCGACCGCTGCTCGACGCGCTGGCCGGGTCGCTGGACCGCACCGGCATGGAGGCGGTGGCGCTGGCCCCGGGCGCGACCCTGCGCTGGAACCGGCAGTTCCTGCACCTGGCGAAGGCGGTGGTGTACGGGCGCGCGGGGCAGCGCGAGCGGGCCGCCACGGAGGTCGCGTTGGCCCTGGAGGCCGCGGCGCCGTACCGCATGTCGTACCACCTGGGGTTGCGTCTGGTCGCCGAGGCCGCGCTCGCCGACGGGTGGGGCGAGCCCGTCGCCTGGCTGAGGGCGGCGGAGGACCACTTCCACAACGTCGACGCGCCGGTGATCGCCGGGGCCTGCCGGGGCCTGCTCCGTCAGGCCGGCGCGTCGCTCGGGCAGCGGCGCTCCGGTCACGACCGCATCCCGGCCCGGCTGCGCGCCGTCGGGGTGACCGTCCGCGAGCACGAGGTGCTCGTGCTGCTCGCGAAGGGCCACGACAACCAGGATCTGGCCTCGCTGCTGCACCTCTCGCCACGTACGGTCGAGAAGCACGTCGCCAGCCTGCTGCTCAAGACCGGGCACGCGAACCGCAGGACGCTGCGCGACAGCGTGGACGAGCTGCTGCGGCCCGACAGCCGCTCCGGGAGCAGTCGGTGAACGGCCCCGACCGCCCGCCGGGCGGCCGGGGCCGCGTCGGTCGGAGGTGCGCGGGTTGAACCTCAGAAAAACTTGATCCGTTCCAAAATACTGGACTATGTTCGACACGTGACGCCCGACTTCGAGACCCAGCTGCGGGCGGTCTCGTTGCGCGTGACGCGGCCCCGGTTGGCGGTGCTCAGAGCGCTGCGTGACCACCCGCACGTCGACACCGACACGGTGATCGCCCTGGTGCGGGCGGACCAGCCCACGGTCTCCCACCAGGCGGTCTACGACGTGCTGCGCGCGCTCACCGACGCCGGTCTGGTGCGGCGCATCCAGCCCGCCGGGGCGACCGCCCGCTACGAGTCTCGGGTGGGCGACAACCACCACCATGTCGTGTGCCGCTCCTGCGGCGCGATCGCCGACGTCGAGTGCGCCGTCGGCCATGCACCCTGTCTCACCGCCTCCGACGACCGCGGCTTCGTGGTCGACGAGGCGGAGGTCGTCTACTGGGGCACCTGCCCCGACTGCGCGACCGAACGCACCGTTCAGTGAACCGCCAGTCCGGAAGGAAGCAGATGAGCGACACCCAGGACAATGGCCCCGTCAGCGCGCAGGGCGTGGACAAGAAGGAGGCGGCCGGTTGCCCGGTCGCGCACGACTCCGTGACCGCGCACGGCAGCGAGAGCGAGAACCCGGCGATCGACTCGCCGACGCCGAAGACCGGAGGCCGTCCGCGCACCAACCGGGACTGGTGGCCCAACCAGCTCGACCTCTCGGTGCTGCACGCCCACTCGTCGAAGGGCAACCCGCTGGGGGAGGACTTCAGCTACGCCAGGGAGTTCGCCAAGCTCGACGTCGAGGCCCTCAAGCAGGACATCGTCAAGGTCCTCACCACCTCGCAGGACTGGTGGCCGGCCGACTTCGGCCACTACGGCGGCCTGATGATCCGGATGAGCTGGCACGCCGCGGGCACCTACCGCATCGAGGACGGCCGCGGCGGCGCCGGCGACGGTGGCCAGCGGTTCGCCCCGCTCAACAGCTGGCCGGACAACGCCAACCTCGACAAGGCCCGCCGGCTGCTGTGGCCGGTGAAGCAGAAGTACGGCCAGAAGATCTCGTGGGCCGACCTGCTCGTGCTCGCCGGCAACGTCGCCCTGGAGTCGATGGGCTTCAAGACCTTCGGCTTCGCCTTCGGCCGGGAGGACGTCTGGGAGCCCGAGGAGATCTTCTGGGGCCCGGAGGACACCTGGCTCGGTGACGAGCGCTACGCCTCCGAGAAGGAGATGGTGACCGGCGTCGGGGCCACCGAGATGGGGCTCATCTACGTCAACCCGGAGGGCCCCCGCGGCAACGCGGACCCGCTCGCCGCGGCGCACTTCATCCGTGAGACCTTCGCCCGGATGGCGATGAACGACGAGGAGACCGTCGCCCTCATCGCCGGCGGCCACACCTTCGGCAAGACCCACGGCGCCGGCGTCGCCGACGACCACGTGGGCCCCGAGCCCGAGGGCGCCCCGCTGGAGTCGCAGGGCCTGGGCTGGCTGAGCACCTACGGCAGCGGCAAGGGCGGTGACACGATCACCAGCGGCCTGGAGGTGACGTGGACCGACGTGCCGACGCAGTGGAGCAACCGGTTCTTCGAGATCCTCTTCGGCTACGAGTGGGAGCTGACGACGAGCCCCGGCGGCGCGAAGCAGTGGGTCGCCAAGGACGCCGAGGCGATCATCCCGGACGCCCACGACCCGTCGAAGAAGCACAAGCCGACGATGCTCACGACCGACCTGTCGCTGCGCGTCGACCCGGCGTACGAGAAGATCTCGCGCCGTTTCCTGGAGAACCCCGACGAGTTCGCGCTGGCGTTCGCCAAGGCCTGGTACAAGCTGCTGCACCGCGACATGGGGCCGGTCGAGCGCTTCCTCGGGCCGTGGGTCCCGGAAGCCCAGCTGTGGCAGGACCCGGTGCCGGCCGTCGACCACGAGCTCGTGGGCGACGCCGACGTCGCCGCGCTCAAGGCGAAGGTCCTCGAGTCCGGTCTGACGACCGCGCAGCTGGTCTCCACCGCCTGGGCCTCGGCCGCCAGTTTCCGGTCCACCGACAAGCGCGGCGGCGCCAACGGCGCGCGGATCCGTCTCGAGCCGCAGCGCGGCTGGGAGGTCAACCAGCCCGAGCAGCTCGCGACGGTCCTGGAGGCCCTCGAGGGCATCCGGCAGGAGTTCAACTCCGCCGGCGGCGCGAAGATCTCGCTCGCGGACCTGATCGTGCTGGCCGGCTCGGCGGCCGTCGAGAAGGCGGCGCGCGACGCCGGCGTCGAGGTGACCGTGCCGTTCCGGCCGGGCCGCACCGACGCCACCCAGGAGCAGACCGACGTCGAGTCCTTCCGGGTGCTGGAGCCGCGCGCCGACGGGTTCCGCAACTACCTGCGTGCCGGCGAGAAGACCCAGCCGGAGGTGCTGCTCCTCGACCGCGCCTACATGCTCAACCTGACCGCGCCCGAGATGACCGTCCTCGTCGGCGGCCTGCGCTCCCTCGGGGCGAACGCCGGCGGCACTCGGCACGGCGTCCTCACCGACCGGCCCGGCCTGCTCACCAACGACTTCTTCGCCAACCTGCTCTCCCCGGGCACCCGGTGGAAGGCGTCGGAGTCCGCCGAGCACGTCTACGAGATCCGGGACCTGGCCAGCGACGAGGTGAAGTGGACCGCCACCGCGGTCGACCTGATCTTCGGCTCCAACTCCCAGCTGCGGGCCCTCGCCGAGGTCTACGCCAGCCAGGACGCGCGCGACAAGTTCGTCGCCGACTTCGTCGCGGCCTGGACCAAGGTCATGGAACTCGACCGGTTCGACCTCGTCTGACCCGGCTCCGGACGACGAGCCCCGGTCGATCGCTGGTGGATCGACCGGGGCTCGTCCGCCGTCGGGTCCGGTGACCGGGCGGGCGTCACCGCTGGTCCCTGTCCCGTCGAGGGCGGAGGCCGGGCGGTCCCTAGCATCACGGGGTGCGTGTGAAGTCGCTTGCCGCCCTACTCGTCCTGTCCGTCGCCGGGGCGGGCCTGCCCGCCTGCGGCAACTCCGCCGCCGACGGCGGCCCGCCCCCGGCCCCGCCAGCCGCGGCGACGCCGGCCGGTGGGGCCGAGGCGAGCAGCCCCGGGGCCGCCCCGACGGCCCGTTCCGGACTCGGCGGACCTTCCGCGAGCGCCAGCCCGGGGCGCGCGACGAAGGCGGGGACCCTGAAGGCCGGCAACCCGGACGGCGGCGCGGCCGTGCCGGCGGAGGCGCGCGCCGTCGACACGTCGAGGCCGACCCGGACGATCGGCAGTGGCACCGCCGCCAGTTGCACCTCGGCCGCGGTGGTGAAGGCGGTCGCGGCCGGCGGCGTCATCACGTTCGACTGCGGGCCGCAACCGGTGACGATCAAGATGACGGCCACCGCCAAGGTCCGCAACGCCAACGGTCCCAGGGTGGTGCTGGACGGCGGCGGCAAGGTCACCCTCAGCGGCCAGGGGCAGCGGCGGATCCTCTACATGAACACCTGCGACAGCGCGCAGGGCTGGACCACCTCGCACTGCCAGAACCAGGACCACCCCCAGCTCACCGTGCAGAACCTGACCTTCGCCGACGGCAACTCCACCGGCGAGCGCACCGAGGGCGGCGGCGGTGGGGCGATCTTCGTCCGGGGCGGCCGGTTCAAGGTGGTCAACTCGCGCTTCGTCCGCAACCGCTGCGACCGGACCGGCCCCGACCTGGGCGGCGCGGCCATCCGGGTACTCAGCCAGCACGAGAACAAGCCCGTGTACGTGGTGGGCAGCACGTTCGACGGCGGCGTCTGCGCCAACGGCGGCGCCCTGAGCAGCATCGGCGTCACCTGGGCGGTGCTGAACAGCGTCCTGCGCGACAACCGGGCGGTCGGCACCGGGGCCAACCCGGCCAGGCCCGGCACACCGGGCGGCGGCAGCGGCGGGGCGATCTACTGCGACGGCAACGAGTTCACCGTCCGGATCGCCGGCACCCTCATCGAGGGCAACGAGGCGAGCGAGGGCGGCGGGGCCGTCTTCTTCGTCAGCAACGACCGCACCGGCACCATGCGGATCGAGAACTCCACCCTGCGCCGCAACCCGAGCAACGGCTTCGAGACGCGCGGCTACCCCGGCATCTTCTTCCTCGGCGCCCGCAACCCGACGCTGACCGGTTCCCGGCTGAGCTGACCCAGGGCGGTCGACGCGGATGGGCATGGCGCGAGCCCGGTCCTAGGATCGGGTCATGGGACGGACCGACCGCGCCAGCCGGGTGATCGCGGCACCACCGGCGACCGTCTACGGCGCCCTGCTCGACCGGGAGGCGCTCGAGGCGTGGCTGCCGCCCGACGGCATGCGCGGGCGGATCGAGCGGTGGGATCCCCGGCCCGGAGGCGGGTTCCGGATGGTCCTGACCTACCTCGACGCCGCCGACAGCCCCGGCAAGACGTCGGATGCGACGGATGTCGTCGACGTCGGGTTCGCCGCCCTGGTGCCACCCGAGCGCGTGGTGCAGCGGGCGGTGTTCGAGGCCGACGACCCGGCGTACGCGGGCACCATGACGATGACCTGGCACCTCGCGGCCACCGGCGCGGGGACCGAGGTGACCGTCACCGCCACGGACGTACCACACGGTATCGACCAGGCGGACCACGAGGCCGGGATCGCCTCCTCGCTGGCCAACCTGGCGTCGTACGTGGAAGCGGCTGACTGAGGTCGTCGCGGGGGAGGATCGCCGTACTCGGTGCTCACCGGCCGGGTCGGTAGGCTCCGACAGTGGAGAGCAGTCGAGGGCGGATCGTGGTTCAGATGTTGTTGGATGCTGCGGAGAACGCCTCGCCGGTCGAGGCGGTGGAGGCGGTCACGCGAGGGCTCGGCGCGGCGCTGGGGGCACGTACGATCGCGTTCCTCATCGCGGACCTCAGCGGCCGGGCGCTGGTCCGGTTGACCCACGTGCCGCTCGACGGCGCCGGTGCGGGACGCCGGGACGGCGACGAGGCCGCCACGGTGATGCCGTTCGACGGCGGCCCCGCCGAGCAGGCGCTGCGCGCCCAGGCGGTGCAGGTTCTCGCGCAGCCCGACGGATGGACCGTGCTGGCGCCCGTGACCGAGCGCGGCGAGGCGATGGGCCTGCTCGAGATGGTCCTGCCGGACGAGCCCGATGCGCGAACGCTGGAGGAGATCGCCCGCACGGCGCACGTGTTGGCGTTCGTGGTGATCGCCAACCGGCGGTACACCGACCTGTTCGAGTGGGGGCAACGGACGACCCCGTTCACTCTCTCCGGGGAGATCCAGCGCCGCCTGCTGCCCGCCTCGTTCACGTGTGAGGCCAGCGCGTTCACCCTGTCCGGCTGGCTCGAACCCGCCGCCAGCATCGGCGGGGACACCTTCGACTACAGCCTCGCCCGCGACGTGCTGCACTTCAGCGTCACCGACGCGATGGGCCACGGGGTGGCCAGTGCGCTGACGGCCACGCTGGGCGTGGGCAGCCTGCGCAACAGCCGCCGCCGCGGGGCTGGTCTGGTGGAGCAGGCCGACGCTGCGAACGCCGACGTGGCCGCTCACGCCAGCGTGCCCGGCAGTTACGTCACGGCGGTCCTCGGCCGTCTGGACCTGCGCGCGGGGGTGTGCGCGCTGCTCAACGCCGGGCACGTGCCGCCGCTGCTGGTGCGCGACGGGGACACCCGGGCGCTGTCGCTACCGGCCAACTTCCCCCTCGGCATGTTCGCCGAAGCCAGTTACGGCGCAGGCGAGGTCACGCTGCGACCGGGCGACCGTCTGGTGGTGATCACCGACGGGATGCGGGAGCGCAACGCCGCCAGCCTGGACCTTCCGGCCCACTTGCGGTCGATCGCCGGGCTGCATCCGCGCGAGGCCGCCCGGGCGTTGGCGGATGCCGTGCTCGAGGTCAGCGGGCCGACTCTGGCCGACGATGCCACGCTGTTCATCCTCGACTGGCACGGCGGGCACAGCGAGGACCGGAGCACCAGCGCCGGCGCCGACCAGGCACGTGCCAGCGGCGCGCTGCCCGACTGACTACCGGCCCGTCGCGTCGTGCCCGGACGGCAGATCGGCCTCGGCCGCCGGCACGCTGTCGTAGATGTCGATCACGCGGTCCACCGACGTGACCGTCAGGACGCTCCGCACGGCGGGCTGCACCGCGGCGAGGCAGAGCCGACCGCCGGCGTCACGCAACGCCTTGAACATCACCACCAGCGCGCCCAGCCCGCTGGAGTCCATGAACCCCACCTCGGCCAGGTCCACCACCACCTGGCGGTCACCGGCGTCGACCAACCGTTGCAGACCCTCACGCAACTGCGGGGACGTCGCCAGGTCCAGCTCGCCGCGCACCTCGAGCACGGTGCAACCACGGCCCGGCCGGACCGACAACAGCAGTGCCACGACAGCCTCCCCACGCCGATGATCCCCGCTCACCCTATGCTGCCGGGTGCGGACCGCCGCCGGCCGGCGTGCGTCGCGCCGACACGCCCGGCCGTTTGACCGCGGCAACTCCGGGTAGTGCTGATCACCGCGGAAGCGTCCCGCCCCGAGTTGTGGCACAGTAGTCCGGCGCGGTCACCCAGCGGGGAGGAGGAACGGCGCGATGCGCGTAACCACGACGTTCTCACTCCCGCGTCGACCGTCCTCGGTGACCCGCGCCCGGCACGTACTCGCCACCCTGCTGAGCCTCACCGACACCGCCGAGGACTCCCGTGGTCACCTCGCCGTGCTGATCACCGAGGCGTGCACCAACGCGGTGCTGCACGCGGACGCCGACAGCAGCGTCGACATCACCATCGTGATCGACGACGACGTCTGCCTGCTCGAGGTCGGCAACCGCGGCAGCATCCCCGACGGCGCCGGGCTCGACGCCGCACTGCCCGCCCCGCTCACCGTCGGTGGTCGCGGACTGCCCCTGATCACCGCGCTGGCCGACACGGCCGCCTTCGTCGCCGGGCCATCGGACCAGGTGCTGCTACGCGTCACCAAACACCTCACCGGCGTACGGACGTCGCCGGTCGCCTGACCGCCGTCGACGGCCGGCCACGGCCCGCCGGATCGTCCGGGACATCGCCGACCGGCACGCGCGGATCGTCCCGTCCCCGGTCGGGTTGGTGACCTCATGCTTGCCGTGCGTGACCGGATGGTCGAGGGTCGAACCCTGCTCACATCCGTCGCACATGTGCCGAGGAGTCCCATGCAGCCGTTCGACCTGACCAGTGGCGACCAGATCCTCCTCCAGCCCGCGCTGGCGAACAACGTCAGCGGGATGAACCTCTCCGTACGCACCGATCTCGGCACCCGCGTGGAGGCGTGGCGGGCGGCGCCCACCGTCACCGGTGACCAGAGGTTCTTCTGCCATGGCTACTCGCTGGGCACCTTCGGGGCGCACAGGTACACCGTCTGGGGCGACTTCCTGCCGCAGGTGTTGGCCGACGAGTACCAGACACTCGGGCGGATCGACAACGCGCGCAACGTCGCGGCCAGGGACGTGCTGGTCTGGTGGCTGGGGGGCACGGACGCGTACCACTCCGCCGTGGTGGAGCAGCCGGCGTTCCTGCCCACCGGCGCCCTGGACCCGGCGCACACCAGGGTCAGCTCGAAGACCGGCACCGGCCCGCTGTGGATCGGTGTGCTGGCCGAGGACGTGAAGCAGCAGTACCGCTCCGCGGCGTACATCGAGGTGTACCGCCGCAACCAGTGAGGCGCGGCGCGGGGCGGTCGGACCTCCGGCCGTCCCGCGCCTCCTTGCCCAGATAGAGGTACGCCGATTGACAAAGTTTGGAATCCAAACTTAATCTGCGGTTCGCGATCGGGTGCGGCCGCGTTCGTGGTGGCGCCTGCCGCGAGCCCGTCCCAGCGGCACCCCAGGCGAGGAGCGTCATGGCCGAGATGCGAGGCACGACGAGAAGAACCCGATGGCGGCTGAGCCTGTTCACCGGCGCCCTCACCCTGCTGTTGGTGAGCCTCGGCCTGACGTTCGCGGTGAGCGCGCACGCGGCGGCCGGCTGCCGGGTGGCATACTCGGCCAACCAGTGGCCCGGCGGCTTCACCGCGAACGTGGCCGTGACCAACCTCGGTGACCCGATCAACGGTTGGCGGTTGACCTGGACGTTCCCCTCCGGGCAGCAGGTGACCTCGGCGTGGAACGCCAACGTCACCGCCGCTGGCGCCAACGTCACCGCCACCGACGTCGGCTACAACGCCGCCATCGGCACCAACGCCACGGTGTCCTTCGGCTTCAACGGCTCCTGGTCGGGCGCGAACACCGCCCCCACGTCGTTCGCCCTCAACGGCGTCACCTGCACCGGCGGCGTCGGCCCCACCTCCGCCCCGCCGACCACCGCCCCGCCGACGACCCCGCCACCCACCACCCCGCCACCCACCACCCCGCCGCCGACCGGTGACCCGATGGCCTACGTGGCCGCGATGCAGCCCGGCTGGAACCTCGGCAACACCTTCGACGCGGTCGGCAGCGACGAGACGGCCTGGGGCAACCCGCGGGTCACCCAGGCGCAGCTGGACGCCATCCGGGCGCAGGGCTTCAACAGCATCCGGATCCCGGTCACCTGGAGCAACCACCACGGGGCCGCGCCGGCGTACACGATCGACGCGGCGTGGCTCAACCGGATCAAGGAGGTCGTCGGCTGGGCCCTGGATGACGGCTTCTACGTAATGATCAACATCCACCACGACTCGTGGCAGTGGATCAACGCGATGCCGACCGACCGGACCACCGTCCTCAACCGCTACAACGCGCTGTGGACCCAGATCGCGGCCGCGTTCCGGGACGCCTCGCCGAGGCTGCACTTCGAGAGCGTCAACGAGCCGCAGTTCGCCAACAGCTCCGGCGACGCCCAGAACGCCCAGCTGCTGCACGAGCTGAACACGTCCTTCCACCGGATCGTGCGGGCCTCCGGCGGCAACAACGCCACCCGGATGCTCGTCCTGCCCACCCTGCACACCTCGTCGGACCAGGCCCGCATCGACGAGCTGACCAGCACCTTCACCCAGCTGGGCGACCGCAACCTGATCGCCACCGTGCACTTCTACGGCTACTGGCCGTTCAGCGTGAACGTCGCCGGGGGCACCCGGTTCGACGCCACCACCCAGAAGGACCTGACCGACGCCTTCGACCGGGTGCACAACGCCTTCGTCGCCAAGGGCATCCCGGTGGTGATCGGCGAGTACGGCCTGCTCGGCTTCGACCGGCACACCGGCACCATCCAGCAGGGCGAGAAGCTGAAGTTCTTCGAGTTCCTCGGCTGGTACGCGAAGACCAGGAAGATCACCACCCAGTTCTGGGACAACGGGCAGCACTTCAACCGGCTCACGTTCCAGTGGAAGGACGCGGAGCTGTTCGCGCAGATCAAGTCGAGCTGGACCACCCGCTCCGGCACGGCCTACGCCGACCAGGTGTACGTGCCGCGTACCGGCTCGATCACTGCCAAAACGCTCGCGCTGAACCTGAACGGCACCACCATCCAGGGGCTGTACCAGGGCAGCACCGCCCTGGCGCAGGGCACCGACTACACCGTGTCGGGCAGCCAGCTCACGCTCACCGCGAGCGCGCTGACCCGGCTGGTCGGCAGCCGGGCGTACGGCGTGAACGCCACCCTGCACGCGCGGTTCTCCGCCGGGGTCCCGTGGCGGATCAACGTGATCACGTACGACCCGCCGGTGCTGTCGAACGCGACCGGGAGCACCACCTCGTTCGCCGTGCCGACCCAGTTCCGGGGTGACCAGCTCGCCACCTTGGAGGCGAAGTACGCCGACGGCAGCAACGCCGGCCCGCACAACTGGACGCCGTTCAAGGAGTTCGACGTGGCCTTCGCCCCCGACTACGCCGGCAACCGCATCACGCTGACCGAGGCCTTCTTCGCGGAGGTCAACGACGGCGCCCGGGTGACCCTGACGTTCCACTTCTGGAGCGGCACGACCGTCACCTACCACGTCACGAAGTCGGGCAGCGGCGTCACGGGCGTCACCGCCGCCGCGGCCCGGGTGGGCTGACCCGGCAGCGGTCTCCACGCGCAGCGGGCCGTGGCCGCCAGGCGGTCACGGCCCGTTCCGCGTACCCGAAGGGATCATCCGCTGCGGTCCGCGCCGCCCGCCGGCGCACCGGCGGCGTGGGCCCGGGCGGGGTCGCTGAAGGTGCTGACGCCGGGGACCAGCAGCGTGACGGCGCTGGCCGCGGCGGTCAGGGCGGCCGCCGCGACGAGGGTGGGCTGGATCCCGAACGCCGCGACCGCCGGCCCGGTGAGGGCGTAACCGACCGGCAGCAGGGCGAACGCGCTGAGCTGGTCCAGGGCGAGGGTCTTGCCCAGCACCTCGGCGGGGATCTCGCGTTGCAGGGCGGAGAGCCAGGAGATGAAGTAGATCTCCACGACGAATCCGCCGAGGGCGAAGCAGAGCGCCGTGACCGGTAGCGGCAGGGCGAAGGCGAGGCTGGCGGGCAGGGCGGCGTAGGTGGTGAGGGCGAGCATGCTGACCGTGCCGGGCCGCCGGGGCCGCCACCGGCCGGCCAGCGCGATGGCCGGGAGGGCGCCGGCGGCGGCAGCCGCGAGGACGAGCCCGTAGGCGAGTTCGCCGCCGAGGCGGTCCGCGGCGATCAGCGGGAGCAGCGTCAGGCTGGGCGCGGTGCCGGCGAAGAGTTGGACCGCGACGGCAGCCATGACGGCGGCGACCCAGGGACGGCGCCGGACGGTGGCGATGCCGGCCGCGGCGTCGGCCAGGACGCTGGTCCGGGGCCGGTCACCGGCGGCGACGTCGCGCACGCCCAGCACCGCGAGGGCGCCGGTCGCGAACAGCAGGGCCGCCAGGCCCAGCGCGGCGTGGATGCCGATGGCGGTCACGATCGCGGCGCCGGCGAGCGCCCCGAGGAGGGTCGCGGAGCGCTGCACGGCGGACATCAGGGCGTTGCCGCGCTCCAGCAGGCCGGCGGGGAGCAGCGCCGGGATCAACGACCGCATGGCCGGCCGGGACAGGGACTCGGCCACGCCGGAGAGCGCGGTGACGATGCCGAGCGCGGCCAGGGGCAGGTCGTCGAGGGCGAGCAGCGTGCCGAGGACGATGGCGGTGCGCATCAGATCGGCGGTGAACAGGATCCGGGGCCGGGAGACGCGGTCGGCGAGGATGCCCCCGGCGAGCAGGCAGACCACCAGGGCGATCGCCCGGCCGGCGAGGATGACGGCGATGGTGCCGGCACCGGCCCCGCGCTGTACGGCGTACAGCGCGAACGCGACCGGCAGGATCTGGTCGGCGACGGCCCCGGCGGACTGGCTGGCCCACACCCGCAGGAACCGCGGGTGCTGACTCAGCTTCTGCGCGGCGGCGGTGGCGGGGCTGGTGGGCGCGCTCATGGCGTGCGGCGCGCCCGGCGGTGGCCGGTGGCCGGCACGCCGACGACGGACGCCGGGCCGGCCGCGTGGCCGGGCGGGGCCCCGCGGCTGCCGGTGCCGGGCGCCACGATGGGGACGCCGGTGCGGCCGGTCGGGCTCATCCGAGCTGCTCCGGGCCGGCGGCGGGGTCGGCCGGTGACCGGTGGGAGCTGGCGGCCAGGCGGAACGGCGGTGGATACCCCGGCCCGGTGGGACCGGTGCCGTCGTCGGGTGCGGGATTGCCGGCGGAGAGCAGGTAGGTGGCGAACTCGTGGTCGGCATCCACGCCGAGCATCGCCTCGACGCCGCTGTCGTGGAACGCCACGGTCTGGAACGGCGCCAGGCCGAGCGCCGTGCAGGTCAGCGCGAAGGTCTGACCGTAGTGGCCGGCGTCGAACATCCACAGCCGGTAGGCCCGGGGGTGGCGGTACTTCCAGGACAGGCGGGCGGCGACGGTGGTGGTGAGGCAGGTGAAGGCCCCCTGGTAGGAGGGTTCCTGCTCGTACGCCAGGGCGGCGATGCGCTCGCGGTCGACGGTGGCGTCGAGGAGTTCGAGGCGGTGCACCTCGGGCGCGTAGTGGTAGAGGCCGGCCGGGACGCCGGTGACGTCGTAAACGGCCACGTAGCACTCGACCTCGTGCCGGCCACCGGCGGAGGCGCTGATGCGTCCCTGCTGCGGGCCGAACGCGCCGCCGTCGAGGAATCGCTGGGGCGCGAACGTGCAGGACAGGACGGTGGCGAGCGCGTCGATGCCGACCGGGGTACCGGCGAACGCGCGGTGGGTGCGCCGGGCGGCGAACACCTCCTCCACGGGCGTACGCAGCGGCAGGGCGCGTCGGGGAAGGTGCACGGCCGGGGCGTCCGGGTACCGCTTGAACGGCGCCGGAGGTGCGCCGTCGGCGGCGATCTGCGCGGCGGTGGCGTCGCGTCGCGGCGAATCCACGAGGTAGTTCGCGTCGCGGGCCTCGGTGTGCATGCGCGACGCGATCGGCCCCCAGTGCTGCCAGACGGGCGGGGTGCAGGCGTCGTCGGTGTCGGCGACGAGGATGCCGGCGTCGCGGAGCTTGTGGACCGCCTGGACGGCGGCGTCGGCGGCCTCGCCCCCGAACTGGGCGGCGACCTCGTCGACGTCGGTGAAGTCGTCCAGCCGCTGCAACAGGCTCAGCAGGTCGGGGGTGACCCGCAACCACCGGCGTTGACCGGGCAGGGCGACCATCAGCGCATCGCTGTCCCAGCGGCAGACGAGCTGGTCGCGGCGGCGTACCCGCATTCCGATGCCCTTTCGACGACGACGAAGCACGACGGACGGAATGGTGCCGGACCCGCATGCGGGTCCGGCACCGGGCGCGTCAGGCCGCCCCGTGGTTCAGCACAACGTCGTTCGTCTCGACGATCACGATGTCGAAGGCCATGGCTCGTACCTCCTCTCCGGCGCGGTGGGCTCGGTACACCCCTGGACGGGACCGCCCAGGCTGCAGCCGGGACGGGCGTTCGGGGGAACCTCGGTGCCGCGGAAACGCAGTCAGGATGCGGATCGGTCGGGCGGACGAGGTAGGAAAGTCGACTGCGGCGAGCGTTCGGGACTCCGAAAGAGAAATTCGGAGACATTCTCCGAGCGGTACGCCGTCACGACGACTCCCCTCATCCGTTCCCGCTTGCGGCAATAGAGAAGGTAGCGAATGCGTCGACCCTCTGCCAAGGGGTCGGCGGTCTTTCCTGGACCGTCTTACAGCGAGAGTCAATGGAGATGCGAGCCGACCGCCAGGGCCGGCGGCGGTCGGGGCGCCGGGCACCTGGTCGCCGACGCGACGGGGCGGTTGTGTCGGCGGTCAGGGTGCCGGGAACTGGTGTGCCGGCCAGCGGCTCGGCGCAGGCGTTCGCGCAGGTGGCGCTCTCTGTCTGGCCGACACCGCGCCTGCTGACGAGCGCTCGCCGGGCGTCCCGGGTGGGGTGGCCGGACCTTGGCCGGATTCGGCGTGCCGCCGCACAGGCCGGTGGTCGGGCGCTCCTCGCCGGCGATGGGGCGAATCGCGTGCCTCGGGACAGGCAAAGCCGCCGGGCGGTGCGGAATTCCCTCTCGATGGGTTGCGAGTGGGGCCATTCGTGCACGTGTTGGCGTATCGCCTCGGCCGGCCTTTGGCCATTGGTGTCCGGGCATTCCCGCTGGCGACTCGACAGCCGGGCAACGCATTCGGATACGTCAAAGTCCCGGAGTCGGCCGACTGGCCTCGCGGCCGAGGGGGAGCGCCAGCACCGCGCCCACCGCCAGGCCCGCCGCGGCAGCGCGGAGACCTTCGGCGGGGATACCGGACTGGGCCCGCCAGCCCGCCAGCCCGCCGACGCGCCGACGCCGGCTGACCTGGCACCCGTGCCAGGTCAGCCGGCGTCGTTGTCGCGCGAGAGGGGAGGGTCAGACGGCCCCGACGGCCACCGGTTCGGCGGCGGGGGCCGGAGCGGGAACCGTCGCGGCGACGGCGACGGGAGCCACCGCCTCCTCGGGCAGGTACTTGCCGAGCTTGCGGATCCGCCTGGCGTTGTTGACCAGGACGTCGATCGGCGGCAGGTCGGTGTCGAGCCGCACGGTCGTCGGGTTGGCGGCGGCGTGGTGGATGTTGCTCAGCAGCGTGTGGAACGACCGCGGGAACAGCGAGCGTACGAACTTGGACTGCTGCCGGCCGCGCTTGATGCTGGTGATCGGCTTCGACCAGTCGATCTGACCCGGCCGGAACCGGTGCTGCCGCATCAGTTCGCGCCGGAACTCCTGCCACGACACCAGCTTCAGGTCGAACCGTTCGGCGATCTCGCGGGTGGTCGCCGGGGTCACCGGGTAGCTGATCGGCCGCGGCGCGTCCGACAACGCGTTGTCCACGACCGACCGGGCCAGCACGTCGCCGGCGACGATCGGGCTGGTGACCTCCGAGTCCCAGATCAGGCCCAGCTGGAGCATGTGCGAGATCATGTTCCAGAACGAGTACTCCATACCCGGGTCCTTGAACCCGGTGGGCGCGCCGCCCAACGCGAACGGCGCCTGGTAGATGTGGATGGGCACGCCGTCACGGTTCGCCCGCAGGCTGAGGTGCTTGACGACCCACTTCATCCTGCTGTAGCCGGTGTAGAAGAAGCTGTTGCGGTAGAAGTCGCGCCGCTGCTGGTAGACCTCGCTGCCGACCGAGCCGATGACGTGCAGCGTCTTGAACCGCTCCTGCAGGCAGAACTCGGCGAGCCGGAGCGTCGGCAGGACCTTCTCCTCGCGGTACCGGGCGTAGGGGTAGTCGTGGGTCGTCGCCCCCGCGGCGTCGATGACCACGTCGACCTCGGTGCGCAGCTCGTCGTGGGCGGCGCGGTCGAGCCCCATCGCCGGCTCCAGGTAGCTGCCCTCCAGGACCGACAGCTTCCCGGTGTCGGGCAGCTCCATCTTGTACTTCCGCAGCTGCCGGGCGATGCGGTCCTCGCCGGACTTGTCGCCCTTGCGGCGCACCAGGGCGTAGACCGTCGCCACCCGGGCGTCGCCGAGGAGCTCACGCAGCATGTGCATGCCGACGTATCCGTTCGCGCCCAGCAGGAGCACGTTCTTCGGCTCGTCGGCACCGCGTCGGGGGAGCCGGCTCGCTACCGCTCGCGGGTCCTCCGAGTAGCCGAGCGAGAGCCGGTTGGGGCTGCCTGTCGACAGCGCGATCCGGTCGCTGTTGTGGCGCAGGAAAATGTGCATCGATCCGCCTTTGCACGAAGGGTGGGTGTTGGGGGCCGGACGGGGACCGCGCCGGCTGTCAGGCCACGCGCCGGTCGAGGTGCTGCCAGAACCTTTCGCGCAGCTCCCGCCGGAGGAGTTTCCCGCTGGGGTTGCGGGGCAGCTGGGCGACGAACTCGAAGCTCGCCGGGATCTTGAAGTCGGCGATCCGTCCCCGCAGGAACGGGGTGAGATCGCGGGCGGTCACGGGCTGGTCGGGGTGGGTCACCACGAAGCAGTGCACGACCTCGCCCCAGTGCTCGTGCGGCACGGCGACGGCGGCGGCCTCGACCACCCCCGGGTACGCGCAGACCGCGTTCTCGATCTCCGCCGGGTAGACGTTCTCGCCGGCCACGATGATCGTGTCCTTGATCCGGTCGCGTACGAAGAGGAAGCCCTCGTCGTCCAGGTAGCCGGCGTCGCCGGTGTGCAGCCAGCCGTCGACCAGGGTCGCGGCGGTGGCGTCGGGCAGGCCCCGGTACTCGATCATCCGCGCCGGGGTCGACAGGCAGATCTCGCCGACCTCGAACGGCGGCAGCACGCGACCCGTACCGTCGATGATCTTCACGGCAAAGCCCGGGTACGGCCGTCCGGCCGCCTGCATGCGCGGCCCGCCGACGACGTGCTCCGACGGCGGCAGGCAGACGGCGGTGTTGCCGCTCTCGGAGAGGCCGTAGATCTGCGCGAACTCGCAGTCGAACATCTCGATGCTGCGGCCGAGCAGCGCCTCGGAGATCGGCGACCCGCCGTAGACGATCTTCCGCAGCGAGACGAAGTCCTCCCGCTTCGGCCGGGGCGGCGCGAGCATCATCTGCAACTGGGCCGGCACGACACACGCCGTGGTGACGCCGTGGCGCCGGATGAGGCGGACCGCCTCGTGCCCGGCGAACACCCGGACCGACACGTTGGTGATCCCGGCGCTGAACCCCTGGATCGACCACCAGAGCCCACCGATGTGGAACCCCGGGATGCCGATCAGGCTCACGTCGTCCGGCCGCCAGTCGATCCAGTCCAGGCCCTCGGAGGCGAGCGCGTCCCGCACCGCGAAGAAGCTGCGGTGGGCCAGCACGACACCCTTGGGGTTGCCGGTCGTGCCGCTGGTGTACACCTGGGCCAGGGGCTGCTCCTCTGTCCAGGACGGGTCCAGATCGGCGTCCTCGTCGGCCTGCCAACCGGTGAAGCCGGCCAGCGACACGACCTCGCGCAGCTCGGGCAGGTCCGGCCGCAGTGCGTCGACGGTGTCCAGGAGGTCCTCGTCGCAGAAGAGGACCGTGCTGCCGGAGTCGCGCATGATGTGGCGGATCTCGCCGGCGCGCAGCCGCCAGTTGATGGGGACCAGCACGGTGCCGGTCTTGGCGCAGGCGAACAGGACGTCGTAGTAGTGCTCGGACTCCTTGCCCAGGTAGGCGACGCGGTGCCCGGCCGTGACCCCGGCGCGCCGCAGGGCGTGCGCCGTCCGGTTGCTCGACCGGTGCAGCTGCGCGTAGCTGACCGTACGGTCCTCGCAGTGCACCGCCGGATGGTCGGGCCGTTGCCCGGCGTGGAAGGCGACGACGTCGTGCACCGTGCGCAACTGCGGGTGGTACGCCGTCATCGGGCCGTCCCGTCCGGGACCGCCAGCGTCTCCTCGAGGTACTGCACGATGGCCGGGCCGGACGCGAGGGCCGGCAGCAGGTTCGGGTCGATCTCGATGCCGAACGCGCTCTCGAGCGCCATCATGAGCTGGATCTGGCGCAGCGAGGTCCAGCCCGGGACGGTGTCCGGGTCCAGGCGCTCGGGCAGCTCGTCCGGTGCGACACCGAACACCGAGCCGACGACCTCGCGGACGCGGGTCTCCAACATTGCTACTCCTTGGGTGTCGCGCCGGGGCCCTGCCCCGGGGTGAAGAAACGTCGCGTGATCCGGGAGATGGTGCGGAAGTCGTCCGTGCTCACCTCGTCGAGGGAGATCTCCGTGCCCAGCTCCGCCTCGATCAGGTAGAGCAGCTCGACGAAGTGCATCGAGTTCAGGACGCCCGTGTCCACGAGGTCGTCGTCGAGCCCGACCGAGTCGATGTCCGGACATCTGGCGCGCAGGAACGTGGTGAGGAACTCCGGGACCGTCTCGGTCGTGCTCATGACCCCTCCTGGGGGCGTGTCGGTGCGGGGAGGATCTTCGTGGTGAGCCGGGCCGCCGCCGGTTCGCCGGCGCACCGGTGTTCGGCCACGGCCCGTCCCGTGGACAGGCCCGTCGGGATGAGCCGGTTGGTGCGCAGCGCGACGGCCGGATCACGCAGCAGCGGGTTGGTGTCGCGCACGGTGGCGGAGAACAGCGCGAAGACCGGGTCGATGACCTTGGTCGCCCCGTCGGCGTCCTCGACCTCGACCCAGGCGTGGACCAGGTCGAGCATGCCGACGACCCAGCCGATCCGGGTGACCGCCGGGATGCCGGCCCGGTGGCAGAGCTGGGCCAGGTACCGGCTCGCCGAGTCGCAGCTCGCCACGCCGTGCGTGGTCACCAGGTCCACGTCGTTCTGCAGGGCCTCGGGCAGCTTGACCCAGCGCAGGTCCATGGCGGCGAACTCGGCGGCGATCGCGCGCAGTTCCGGGGAACGCAGCTCGGCCCGCTCGCCCGTCGTGTGGACGGTGGCGGTGACGGCGAGCTGCGACGCCGTACGGGTGACGGTGTCGCCGAGTTCGGCGTCCGGCCCGGCGACGCCGTCGGCGGGTTCGACCGTCAGGTCGTGCACCGCGCCGCCGCAGCGTTCGGGGCGCGGCAGTGCCAGCGTGCTGGTCGGCTGCGGGCCGCACGCGTCCGCGGCACACGCGATCCGCAGCGCGAACCGGGAGGCGCGGGGCGCGAGCAACTCCTCGGTCGACGAGCGCATCCACCGCAGCGAGTAGGCGAAGGCCTGCTCCGGCACCGTCGTGCCGGTGCCGGAGTACAGCGCCAGGTTGAACAGGTCGCGCGAGTCGAAACGCTCCTCGCCCGGGTCACCACTGGCCGGCAGCCCGCTGTCGAGCAACGTGGAGAGCGTGTGGTCGTCGCAGCCGAGGACCTGTCTCGCCGAGGCACGGTCGACATCGCCGAGCCGGTGCTCCGGCGGGACCGCGAAGAGCGTGTCCAGCCCCCGGCACAGTCCGGCCGCCGTCATGACCGCCCCGGGTTGTCGCGCCACATCGTCTTGATGACGCTTCCGGTGCTCAGCACGTACTCGTCGACGGACGTCCAGCCGAGCATCTCGTTGATCTGCACCTGCTCCGGGCCGGCCGAGGTCTCCAGGTAGCCCGGCAGGCCGAGGGCCTCGGCCCGCGCCTGGCCGGCGCGCATGAGGACGTAGCCGACGCCGACCGAGTCGACCCGCCGGCCGAGCACCGCGAACCACACGTGCGGGCGGTCGGGGCGCATCCGGTCCAGCGCGTTGGAGATGCGGACGGCGTGCACCACGGCCCGCGGCCCGGCCAGCAGGCACGCCACCGAGCGCAGCGCCCACCCCCACCACGGCGTGGTGCGCTCGTCGCCGTAGAGGACGAGGATCCCGTCGAGCCGGTCGGCCCGGTACGCGGCGAGGGTGATGCCCGAGCTCATCAGCTGGGCGATCACCAGCTCGGACAGGTACAGCGCGGTCAGCGCGGACTTCCGCTGCCACCGGGGCAGCGAGCCGGCGGCGGCCCAGATGGCGCCGTTCTCGTACGCCTGGGCGAGCAGCCGGGAGCCCGCCCACAGCTGCCGCCACCCGAGGTCCCGGACCTCGAGCCTGGGCTCCGGGCGCGCGATTGTTCGACTGTTCACATTTCACCCCACGTCCAGACGGGAGCCCGCTGACCTGGGTGAATCTAATGGTCTTGGGTAATCGGCCAGTAATAACAAGATCCTCCCGACGGTGTGCGCCGTCGCGGCGACCTCGGGGGCCGTCGCGCGACGTCGGCCCCGTCGCCCACGAGGCCCGCGCCCCTCGCCGGGCTGCTCCCTTCCCCGGGTCGGGTCCGGATGCGAGACTGAGTCGTGTCGCGTGACGACCTCGGGAGCCCGCCGGAGCACCACCGCGCCGAGCCGGTGCCGGCGTGATCACCGGCCACTGGGAGGTCGTCGTCGTCGGCGGCCGGATCGCCGGGGCGTGCACCGCCTGGGCCCTCGCGCCGTACGCCGAGCGGGTCCTCGTCCTCGACGCCTCGCGGCCCACCGCGTTCTGGCCGCAGCAGTCCACCTGGGACCGGTCCGGCAACCTCGCCTGGGCCGAGCTCGGTCTGCTGGAGACGGTCCTGGCCTGCGGCGCCCCGCGCACCTACGGCGACACCCAGCGCATCGGCGAGGACGTGGTCGAGCGGGTCTACCCGCGCGAGGACGCGTACTCGTACCGGATGAGCGTGCCCCGCGAGGTGCTGGACCCGGCGCTGCTGGCCGCGGCGCGCGGCCGGGGCAACGTCACCGTGCGGCGCCCGGCCCGGGTGCGGGACCTCACCATCGACGCGGGTCGGGTACGTGGCGCGACCGTACGCCACGGCGGCGTCGACAGCGAGGTCACTTGCGACCTGCTGGTGCTGGCGGACGGCCGGCTGTCGCGCAACGCCGAGCGCGTGGGGGCGGAGGCCTACCGGGTCGTCGAGTCACCGTGGTTCGCGCTGCTGGCCTACTACGAGAACCTGCCGCTGCCCACCGACCGCTCCTACTTCTCGTTGCAGGACCGCAGCGTCATGATCTCGACGCCCTGCGGCGACAAGCAGTGGTGCGTCGCGGTGGACCTGCACCAGAGCCTGATCGACGAGACCGGCCGGCACCCGGCGCGCTCGTACGAGCGGATGGTGCGCGACGATCCGCTGCTCGGCCCGGCCGTCGCCGTCGGGCGCCGCACCACGTCGATCGGCGGCGCCGGGCGGATGCGCATGCTGCGCCGGCCGATGAGCGGGCCCGGCTGGTGCCTGGTCGGCGACGCCGGCTACCACCTGGACCCGGTCACCGCCCAGGGCACCCGGGCCGCCGTGGTCACGGCCCGGATCCTGCGGGACCGGATCGCGGGCGCGGGCCGCGTCGCGGGCGCGGACCTGACCGGCCTGACCGGCGAGCGCGACGCCGCCCTCGACGACGACTGGGCCTACACCGAGCAGATCGTGCGCGGCTGACCGACGCCTTCCCACCGGTCGACGCCCTCCACCGGCCACCGCCCCCACCGGCCACCGCCCCCACCGGCCACCGCCCTCCACCGGCCACCGCCCCCACCGGCCACCGCCCCCACCGGCCACCGCCCTCCACCGGCCACCGCCCTCCACCGGCCACCGCCCTCCACCGGCCACCGCCCTCCACCGGCCACCGCCCTCCACCGGCCA